>NZ_PJJQ01000027.1:0-124408 GCF_002929575.1 Cryobacterium sp. N21
GGCCACCAACGGGCAGATCTCCTGGCCGTCAGCGGGCAATTCCGTGGCCGCCTACGGGCAGCTTCTCATGTCCGCCGACATGTGCTGGCAACGGCATGCCGCCATAGGAGGGGGCTATGTTGGGTGGGAGATGCAAGCGGCATCGGAGTTGGTTGAGGTACCGCCGGTCCGGGCTGCTCATCACGAAGGAGATTCAATGTCGAATCAGGATCATGAACCGTGCGCAACGGGAGATCTCGAGGTCCGCAGTCTGTCCGATCATGAATGGCGTGTCGGCGACCGCCGCTGCCACGAAAGGTCACCCAAGAAGGTGCTCGGTTACATCGAAAAACGTGGTTCTGCTTTTGAAGTCATGAATATAGAGGCGCCGCGACGGCACGTCATGTTTGATCATTTCGAGTCGGCGGTCGCCTCGTTTGCGTCAGTTTCCCCGACTTAGATTTTGTTTACGGCGTTGACGTCAACTTGCCGATTCACTCAGCTCCGGGTCCGAAACCCTGACGTGTTTACGCTGCGAGGTCCAGATGCAGCAGTAGCGGCTCGGTCCAAGCTGTCCCTGGCGTCAAGCAGCATAGATGTCAAAAATGAGACTGACTTGACTTAGATGAGACAGGACATGACGGGAACTCCATGACCAGCGTGGTGATCACCGTTCCGCGCGGGAGCTGGTGGATCTGGGGGTGTTGAGCCCGGAGAATCGCTGGCAGTACCTCGGGGACGCCGCCTAACTATCGGGTGCAGCTTGGGGTCAGGTCATGAAGTGGTTGACAGTCGGGCTATTGCTTCGTTGCGCATGTCGATTTTGCGTATCTTGCCGGATACTGTGAGGGGAAAATTGTCTCGAACGTCGGTGTACCGGGGGATTTTGAAGTGGGCTAGGCGTCCGTGGCAGAAGGCGGCGAGGTCTTGGGCGGTTATCGGGTCGACGCCCGGTTTGAGGATGATGCAGGCCATGAGTTCTTCTCCGTATTTTTCGTCGGGTACTCCGATGACTTGCACGTCGTGAATTGATGGATGGTGCAGGAGGAATTCTTCGATTTCGCGTGGGTAGATGTTTTCGCCTCCGCGGATAACCATGTCCTTGATGCGTCCTTCTACGGTGATGTAGCCGTGCGTGTCCATGCTGGCGAGGTCACCGGTGTGTATCCAATCCTCCTGGTCGATTGCATCTCGAGTTTTGTCTGGTTCGTTCCAGTAGCCGGAGATGACGCTGTAGCCGCGTGTGCATAATTCGCCGATCTTGCCGCGCTCTACCGTTTCGCCGGTGGTGATGTTGATGATCTTGTTTTCCAGGTGTGGCATCGTACGACCGACAGTTGAGGTGCGTTGGGTGATGGTGTCTTCGCTTCTGGTCATTGTCGACACGGGTGCGGTTTCGGTCATGCCGTAGCAAATAGCCACGTCGATCATGTTCATTTCGTCGATCACTCGGTTCATCACTGCTTCCGGACAGGTTGACCCAGCCATCACTCCGGTGCGCAGTGTGGAGAGGTTGAAGGTGGTGAATTCCGGGAGGGCTAGTTCGGCCATAAACATCGTGGGTACTCCGTAGAGTGAGGTGCCGCCGTGATCGTGCACGGCTTGTAAGGCAGCTGTTGCGGTGAAGCTGCGCCCGGGAAGAATAGCGGCGGCACCGTGTGAGTAGATGTTGAGGTTGCCGATGACCATGCCAAAGCAATGGTAGAAGGGCACGGGGAGGACGACCCGGTCGTGTTCGGTGTAGTTGAGGAGTTCGCCGATGAAGAAGCCGTTGTTGAGAATGTTGCGGTGGGTGAGGGTGGCACCCTTAGGAAATCCGGTCGTACCCGAGGTGTACTGCAGGTTTATCGGGTCGTTCGCTGTCAGTTCGTTCATACGGTGGCGCAGGTCCAGGAGTGACACGGTATGGCCGGCTGTGATGAGGGCGGTATAGTCGAATTCGCCCGATAGGGTCGGGTCGGTATCGGTGCCGATAAAGACGAGTTCGTGCAGATCTGAACAGCTGATGAAAGCGTCTCGGGCCATGGCTGTATAGTCACTGTTTTTGTCGGATGGGGCGGAGATGAGCATCCGCATTCCGCACTGCCTGATAACGTATTCCAACTCAGCGATGCGAAACGCGGGATTCACGTTCACTAAAATCGCACCGATCTTGGCCGTGGCGTATTGAACGATCGTCCATTCGGCGCAGTTGGGCGACCAGATACCGACTCGGTCTCCGCGTTCGACGCCCAACCCCATAAGGCCGAGCGCAAAGTCGTCGATTGCTGAATTGAGTTCGGAATAGGACCAGTGTCGTCCGGTTGCTACCTCGATCAGGGCGTCACGGTGGGCGAATCGTTCAACGATGCCCTCAAAATGATCACCGATGGTGCATTCCAGCAGGGGCAGGTCTGAGGTCACTTGTGTGTACGACGACATGGCTGATCTCCTTTGATCGCTACTCGTGCACGGTATCACCCACAGTGCTCGACGAGCCAATTTTCACCAGTCGACCGTCCGTCCGCCCGACTCTCCATGTCACTTATGCGGCGTCATCATCGCCAATTCCCCGCCTGGCCAGGGCTCCGCGTTTACTGAACGTGACTTGATTCGCGAACGCATCCTCGTCGGCTTCACTACCGCCCGAGGCGTGGGCGAGTGTCGGTGGCCATGACAAGCTGGGTGTTTTCTAGCCAACGTCGCAACACTCGATCAAATGTGGGCTGTTTCCTTGTCGAGCGTTGATCTTGGCCGCGACTTCAGCCAGTCGTTCGGGGCTATGGAGATTCAGGTTTGTGCCCTTGGGGAAGTACTGGCGAATGAGCCCGTTTGTGTTCTCGTTCGAGCCTCGTTGCCACGGCGAATGTGGATCGCAGAAGTAGACCGAGATCGTCGTTTCCTCCTTGAACTGAAGGTACTCGACCTTCTCCGATCCTTGATCCCACGTCAGCGATTTCCGGAGGTGCGCCGGCAGGGCGCTGTGGGCGCTCAGCGGTGTTCCGGTGGCTTCTTTGCGACGCCGTTCGACACTGGCTGGCCTCAGTCAGCGCTGCCGGCCCCGACTCTGCGGAGCTCTAGCCAGAGATTCGCCGACACGTCAGGGTCGTCGAGATCGGCGTCCAGTAGTTTCGCTGCAATGCCGATTCGGTGCCGCAGGGAATTGCGATGGAGCTTCAACTCCCGGGCAGCGACCTCCCACTGGCCCTGATTCCGAATGTAACTTTTCACGGTTGCCACGAGATCGGCCCGGGAGTATGCCGTGAGCCGGGCCACCCACTCGACGGCACGAGGATCACGTAGGCCCGGGCCCGTGGAGATCTGTCCCACCCTTGCGAGCAGGCAAGACCGACGCAGGTCGTCGGCGCTGCCCGGTAACTGGCTGAGCGGCATGGGCCGGCTGAGCGCCGCCGCGAACGGAACAGGTTGGGCGCGTCGGCGCGACACTGCTGCCTCAACCGGGTTCCCGGATTCTTCGGCAGGGTCAGGGTCTGTCCGGGTCTCCAGAATGAGGTAACAGACGCCGTCTTCCATTGAGCGAAGGCGGCATCGGCGGATGCTGTCGCCTAATCGCATCGCCGGCTCACCAGACAGCATGGCTGAGACCTGATCGGCGAGTTCTGAGGTGGTGAGCGCCTCAAGGTTGTCTCCCCGGATGGCCAGGAGCCGGACCCGTTCAGCCAGCGGGGAACCGATCAGATCTCCAGCTACAAGACGCGCAGCATCGACGAAACCGTTCAACGCCAGCGTCGTTGCCGTGGTGCCGAGAACCGAGTTCGCCCGAGTGAGCTGCCACTCTCGCTGGGCAGCCACGGCGAGGAGCATGCATCCCGTGAGCATCAACTGCCGATCCGCCTTTCGCAGGGGCCGACCCGCACAGACAGCCAGGAAACCCGCCGTGCGCCGGTCAGCAATAATGGAGTACTCAACGACGTCCATCCCGTCCAGCGGGAAGGTGGCCGCCGAGTGCGTTCCGGCGAGGCCGAGGCGGGCCGTTTCTTCCCGGAGCTGAGGCAGGACGCGGTTCTCCTTCGGTGGCCAGTACGTTTCCGCTGAACCATCGGCGGGAAGATACACGGCCCAGCCGCCCAGGGCATTGCTCAGAACCTTCACCACCGCGGCGACGGCCTCGGGCCGTGTCGCAGCCTGCGTCAGTGAAGTCTGAAGAGTGAGGCTGGCCGCGAGGTCGGCCTGTTCTGTTTTGCCCACCAGGTCCCAGTAGGTGCGGGAAATGTGCATAAACGGGATGCTCGCAGGCACGATGAGGAGTGTTACTCCGGCTCCCGCACACGCACTTTCAAGTTGGGCGGGCACATCGTCAGTACCAGCACCGAGGCCTAGCCCCAGGGCAAGTACGCCGCGAGACGCGAGCCGAGTGACGTAGTCGCGAAGGCTGTCGGGCTCACCGGCCAGAGGAATGCCTGTGGTCAGCAGGAGTTCCCCGCCTTCCAAATACGGTGTCGGGTCTGTGAGCTCGGAGATATGCACGCCGGTGAGGTTGATCCTGGCGACCGGATCTCCGTCGACCGTGCGGAGGGCATTGCCCAACTTCTCACAGAGCTGAGTCAGGCTGATCACGAGGCAAGATCCGTTCTTACGGAGTAGGCGACAATTGTTGGATATTCTAACCAAGAAATGACAATAATTGGGCAATCCATCTGATGTTTCAGAGTCTGCGCGTTGCTAATTTGAGCCCATGACACCAGTACCCGTTCCCCAGTCCCGTCTTCTCGCCACGGCAATTCCTGGCCCACGCTCTGTTGAATTGCATGCCGAGCGGCTGAAGCACGTCACGAGCGGATTCGGTATTACCCTGCCGGTATTCATCGACCGCGCTGACGGTGCAATCCTCCAGGACGTGGACGGCAACCGCATCATCGACTTCGCCTCGGGGATCGCGGTGACGAGCGTGGGCGCCAGCAACCCGAACGTGCAGGCGCATGTCGGGGATCAGCTGGCCAGATTCACCCACACCTGCTTCATGGTGACCGAATACGACTCGTTCACCGCTGTCTGCCGGTGGTTGAACGAGCACACTCCCGGTGAGTTCGAGAAGCGCACGGCGCTGTTCTCCACGGGAGCGGAGGCCATTGAGAATGCCATCAAAATTGCCCGGTCGGCCACCGGTCGACAGAAGGTTCTCGTTTTCGACGACGCCTATCACGGTCGGTCGCTGCTGACGATGGCGATGACAGCCAAGGAGAATCCCTACAAGCTCAACTTCGGGCCATTCCCGACCGAGGTGATTCGAGCCCCGTTCGCAGCGCCGCTGCGCTGGCCGACCGGGGCAGAGAACGCCACTGCGGAAGCGCTCGCCGCTGTGGAGCGCATTCTGGACGCCGAAGGGCCGGAGACGTTTGCCGCCATGGTGATCGAGCCGATCCAAGGTGAGGGTGGCTTCATCGTTCCGTCGCCTGGCTTCCTTCCCGGGCTACGCGAAATTGCGACCCGGCACGGCATCGTGTTCGTGCTCGATGAAATTCAGGCTGGCATGGGACGCACGGGCCTGCTCTTCGCGAGCAACCATGAACAGGTCGCGGGAGACCTCACCGTGACCGCTAAGGCCCTAGCTGGCGGCCTGCCGTTGAGCGCGGTCACCGGCCGTGTCGAACTAATGAACGCGGTGCACGCCGGCGGTCTCGGCGGCACCTACGCGGGAAACCCGCTCGCCTGCGCGGCGGCGCTTGGGGTCTTCGAGGCGTTTGAAGACGGTGCACTCGTTGCCAATGCCTGCTGGATCGAGGCCGTCGCCCGCGAAATGCTGGACCCGCTGCTCTCCGCTGCGGGCATTGTTGTTGATGTTCGCGGCCGGGGAGCGATGCTGGCCGTGGAATTCGCCGACCGGGACACCTTGGCGCCCCGTGCCGAGCTTGCCAAAGAGATCGCTGCCCGGTGTCACGCGCAAGGGCTGCTGGTGCTGGTCTGCGGAACCTATTCGAACGTGATTCGCCTGCTGCCCCCGCTCGTGATTGAGGAAGCGTTGCTACGTGACGGCCTCACGGTTCTTCGGGACGTTGTCGTACAGGTGGATGCCGCCGCGCGCGAGACCGCAACCCGGGAAGATGTCGCCGCGTGAGCACGACTGCGCCGCATGCTGTTGCCGGCGTTGACGCCAGCTTCGACCCGCACACCGGACTGCAGCGCGGGAGCGTTAAACACACGTCGCCGAGCATGGTCGACCGCGTGCTGCTGCGCGCCGTGAATGCGGCCCCCTTGCTCGCAGCGACCGCCCCGGCAGTCCGTGCCCGCTGGCTGGCTGCCGTGGCCGATGCACTGAGTGCGCACCAGCAAGAACTCGCCGTTCTCGGTGACGAGGAGACCGGGCTCGGTCTGCCGCGCCTTCGGGGTGAGATCGCGGGAGCGGGGCAGAGCCTGCTCTTCTATGCCAGTGTCGCGGTCGAGGGTAGCTACCTCGCCGCGAGTATGGACGTGGTTAGCGACACGGTCACCCTGGCGCGCTGGAATGTTCCGGTCGGACCGGTCGCCGTGTTCGGTGCGAGCAACTTTCCCTTTGGTTTCGGGGTGTTCGGTCACGACGTTGCATCCGCGCTCGCGGCTGGCTGTCCTGTCATTGTGAAGGCCCATCCCGCGCACCCACGCTTGAGTGTCAAGGTTGCCTCGATTGCCCGGGACGCACTCCGCGCAGCGGGCGCCCCTGAAGGAACGTATGACTGCGTTACTGGCTTCAACGCTGGACTGCAACTCGTCGATTCCCTCGCTGTGAAGACAATTTCGTTCACCGGAAGCCAGCGCGGCGGGATGGCCCTGCGGGACCGTGCGGCGGCGCGGGGGGTGCCTGTGTTTGCCGAGATGGGCACCATAAACCCTGCGTTCGTTACGTCCGCGGCCGCCGAGTCACCGGCCGCGGCCGAAAACATCGCTGCCGGGTTCGTTGCCTCATTCACGCTTGGGGCAGGCCAGTTCTGCACGAAACCAGGCCTTATTTTCGTCCCGGCCGGCTCCGGCATGTTCGACGCCGTAGCCCGCCTGGTGGGGGAGGTTGCGCCCGCGCCGCTGCTGACGGCGGGCATCGAAGCCGGATTCACAAGCGGGATTGCTGAGCTTTCGGCTGTCGCCGGGGTGATGGTCGCGGCCCCGTCCGACGGCGGCGACGGTTATGCCGCTGCTGCACACGTCTTCCGCGTGGCTCTGGCCGATCTCATGCCAGGGTCGCGGCTGCTCGAGGAATGCTTCGGCCCTGTAGCTCTTGTTTGTGAATACGACTATGCCGGCGAGGTAATGGATGTTCTGGCCGGTCTGCAGGGCTCCCTTGCGGCATCCGTCTTCACTGGCGGCCCCGATGACTCGGAAACAGCCACTGTGGTAGCACGAATGCTCCCGAACGTCGGACGGGTCACGCTCAACGCCTGGCCCACCGGGGTGGCCAACACGTGGTCCCAGCAACACGGCGGCCCCTGGCCTGCCACGAGCCGGCCCGAGGCCACCAGCGTGGGCGGGGGAGCCCTAGCCCGGTTCGTGCGCCCCGTCGCGCTGCAAAACCCGGACCTGCAAACCCTCCCAGTGTTCCTTGCCACAGAAAACCCGTGGAAGATTCCCTGCCGCATTGATGGTGTTCTTCTCCTTCCGGTTCCTTCCTCCTTCGCCCCCAAGGACCGCTCATGACCGACAAATCCGACCTCATCGACTTCGACTACCTGCTCACCGCTGATGAGATCGTGAAGAAGCGCTTGGCATCGCATTCGCTTAATGCGATGCAACCCCGCCCCGAGCCGATGGAGGGCACAGATGCTAGACCGTGCCCTCCCAGGCGGCCGGCGCCAGGATCCACAGGAGCTCGGTCTCGACCTCGAGGTCGGCCTGCCAATTATGGGGCTCGCGGCCGTCGAAAGTCAGCGAATCACCCGCAGCGAGGGTCAACGTGCGGTCGCTGAATTGCACCGTTATGGAACCGGCCAACACGTGCACGACGTCGACGGGCGAGTTGATCGTGTAGAGCTTTCTCCCACCGGACCCCCCGGGGCTCACGGTGGAACGAACGACCTGCAGACGACTCTCGCGCCGGGGGGTGAGCAGCCTCTCGTTGGCACCCTCACCTCCGAGGTTGATGCGCGGCGCGCCCGCGGCGGTCACAAGTTCAACATCAGACGATGCGAACAGGTCGCCGATATTGACATGGAGCACCTCACAGAGGGCAACCAGCGTCGAGACGCTCGGCGAGGTCATGTCGCGTTCGATGCGACTGATGAAGCCTTTGGTGAGGTCGGTGACCGTGGCCAACTGATCAATGGTGAGCTGCTGAGAACGCCGAGCGGCGCGCAATCTGCTGCCGATCGCCGCCCGCTGGTTCGTGGGATCGACAGGCATCGGGCGCATGATCACTCCAGTGGGACGTGGGCGGAACAGATCACCATTCTGTCAGGGTTGGCAACACCGTCTTGTGTGCAGCAGCGAGACATGCCCGCCAGGCAGCCATTCGCCAGCGCGTCAGCGAGGCGATGGGCGGGGATCAGCTATCGGTGACCCGGGTATAGAGCGACGGGCGCCGATCGGCATGCACGTCGTTGCGCGCACTGATTCCCTTGGCGCGGGCTTTGGCGAGGTTGATATCTGCCAGCAGCATCGTTTCATCGCCGAGTGTGATGCGCGTGAGGGGAAACCCATCGGCGTCGACGATGACGCTGCCACCGAGCCAGTGCTGCCCGCGTTCTAGCCCGGTGCGGTCGGCGACGGCGATGAACATGCGGTTGACTGCAGCATTGGCCTGCACCTTGACGATTTCGCTCGGACGCTCACCAGCCGGGCGCGGATACAGCGGCCAGTTGACGGGGCAGCAGAGCAGCTCGGCACCATCGAGGGCTGCTGAGCGCACCCACTCCGGAAATTCGAGGTCGTAGCAGATGGCCACACCGATGCGACCCCACGCGGTATCAACGACCGGCGGTGCGGCAGATCCGGCGGTGAACAGGTTGCCTTTTTCATGGTCCCACAGGTGAACCTTGCGGTAAACGGCACGAAGCCCGGTCTTGTCGACCAGCACCGCGGAGTTGTAGATCAGACCGTCGTCGCCGGCCTCGGCGAAACCGGCCACGATCACCAGATCGTGCTCCTGGGCCAGCAGCTCCCATTCCCGAACGGATGGCCCGGTCGCGGATTCCGCCACGGTTCGCAGTTCCGCCAGATCGGCGAACATGTAGCCCGAGTTCGCCAGCTCCGGCAGCACGATGACGCGCGCTCCAGCATTCACCGCCGCCTCGATGGCAGCCCGCACCCTGGCGCGGTTGCCGAGAGTCTCGCCCACGGTCATGGAGATTTGGCAGCAGCCCACGCGCACCGGGGAACCAGCCACTGTGGTGTCGCTAATCGGCGGCTCCTTCCAGCTCGAGTTCGCTGCGGACGCGAGCTTCGGCCTCGGCCGCGTGGTCGAGGTTTCGTGAGAATAACAGATAGAGCCCGCCGGAGACGATCAGGCCAACGACGAAGGAGATGTCAGCCCCGCCCAGCGCCGCTGAGACCGGTCCGACGTAGAACGACGTGTAGAAGAACGGGATCATGGCAACGAAACCGATGAGGTAGGCGACCATTCCCCGCCAGGCCCAGCGACCGTAGATGCCCCGCGGGTTGAAGATCTCGGCGATTGCGTACTTGCCGCGTCGCACGAGGTAGAAGTCGACCAGGTTGACGGCGGTCCACGGCACGAGGAAGTACAGCATGAGAAGCACGAAGTTGTTGAAGCTGCTCAGGTAGTCGTCGGGGATGAGCAGGGCGATCGCGAGGGTGACCAGACCGACAACGGTGAGCCCGATCACGCGCAGGCGCACGGTCGCGGAGACTTTGCGAAACCCGTCGACGGCGGTTGTTCCAGTGAGCATGGCCCCATAGGCATTGACACCCATGATCGAAATCAAGGCCACCGTTGAGACCAGCACGGCAAAGGTGCCGAACCCGGGGAAGAGCATGTCACCGACGGTCTTGATGGCGCCGATCGCGTCGGCGTCGGGAATATGGCTGCCGAGGAGGGCACCGAGCGACATGAGCCAGGATGCCGACAGCGCCGCGCCGAGGTAGGTCCAACCGATGAGTTTGGGGGCCGAAGCGTTCTGCGGGAGGTAGCGGCTGTAGTCGGAGACATAAATCGCGTAGCTGATGTTGTAACCGGCGGCCAGCGAGAACATCACCAGGAAGGACGCTCCATCCCAGCCTGCGGTGCTCGCGGTTTCGGTGACCGTCGTGGAGTCGAAGTGAACGATGGCCAGCACCGTGATGATGACGAAGACGACGACGAGCAGGCCGGTGAGCCAGCGCTGGATGAAGTGGAGCAGATCGTGGCCCACGACGGCGATCAGGATCGAGAGCGCAATCAGGAACGGATACCAGAACAGCTTGTCGCCCGGAAAGGCCAGCAGGAGGCCCTGGGTGGCCAGGATCGTGTCGAAAACCATGAAGCCGATGTAGACGAAGACGCTCGCCGCGAACGGCACGATGGCACCGCGGCTGCCGAACTGGGCGCGGGACTGGATCATCTGCGGCAGGCCGGTGCGTGGCCCCTGATTGGCATGAAAGGCCATGAAGAAGGTTCCGAAGCAGGCGCCGGTGATGACCGCAATAACGGTCCACCAGACGCTGAGCCCGATGACCGGTCCGATGAAGCCGATCACCATGGTCGGCAGCACGAAATTGCCGGTGAACCAGAACGGCCCCTGATGCCATACTTTTCCGTGCCGCTCGGACCTCGGCACGTAGTCGATCGAGCGCTGCTCGATGACAGTACCCCGCCGCTCGGAGTCAGTGCTGGGAGGCGAAGCGGGGTTCGTCATGTTGGTCGACATCATTGTCCTTATTGGTGTGCGGAGACTGCGGGAGGTAGGGCGAGTGCTACGCGGAAGGAGTCATGGCTGAGATGATCTCGTAGGCCACGTGCGAGGCAGCCACGGCCGTGATCTGCGCGTGGTCGTAGGCCGGGGCAACTTCAACCACATCGGCCCCGACCAGGTTCACGGCTCGCAGGGCACGAATCATGGCCAGCAGTTCCCGGCTGGTCATTCCGCCGGCTTCGGGGGTGCCGGTGCCGGGAGCGTGGGCGGGATCGAGCACGTCGATGTCGACGGAGAGATACACGGGGCGGTCACCGAGCCTGGCGAGCATCCGCTCGATTGCGCGGGCGAGTCCCTCGGTTTCGAACTCATGACTGGCGATGATCGCGAAGCCGAGACGTTCATCGTCGCGGAGATCGTCGCGGGAATAGAGCGGGCCGCGGATGCCCACGTGCATGCTGGCCTGCATATCGATCAGGCCTTCCTCCGAGGCACGCCGAAACGGCGTACCGTGCGTGACCGGCGCCCCGAAATATGTGTCCCAGGTGTCGAGATGGGCATCGAAGTGCAGCACGGCGACGGGGCCGTGGCGCTCGGCAACAACCCGAAGCAGGGGAAGCGCGATGGTGTGGTCACCGCCGATGACGACCAGACGTTTGCCGTCGGCCGACAGTTCGGAGGCTGCCTGCTGAATTTGGGCCACAGCCTCGGTCAGGTTGAACGGGTTCGCGGCGATGTCTCCGGCGTCAACAACCTGCTGAGTGGAGAACGGTTCCACGTCCTGCACGGGGTTGTACGGACGGAGCAGTCGGGAGGCCTCGCGCACGTGAGCCGGGCCGAAGCGGGCGCCGGGGCGGTAGCTCACCCCGCTGTCGAAGGGCACGCCCACAACGGCGATATCGGCCCGACGAACATCCTCGAGCCGCGGCAGGCGGGCGAAGGTGGCGATTCCGGCGTAGCGCGGAGTCAGGCTGGCGTCCAGGGGGCCGATTGGCTGCTCATCGTTGGACATCAGCATCCTGCTTTCGTGTGAATCGGTATTTAGTTTTACTAATATGCAACAAAACTTGCCTTTTGTCCAACTATGGGGCGAGTGGTGGCCCACTCGGCCTGCACCGCAATTCGGGCGTGCAGCGCATCGAACTCGCGCATATTTCGTCACAAATGCGTAACGACTTGCCAATTTGAGTGTTGTACACCGGGAACCATTCAAATATTCGCAAATAAATTGCTCAATTATGGAGAATTAGTCGCGCTTGCGGATTTGAATTGCTACGTTGGGGGCTATCGATTCCAGGAGCGTGCGGTGCAGCCAGTGGCTGTGTTGGTCTCTGGGGGTTCACAACGGAGTGAAGAAAGAAGGATGACCATGCGAAATCCGAAATTTAAGCGCCAGCTGGGCGCTCTCGCGTTGGGTGGAGTAGTGACTCTGCTCATCGCCGGCTGCGCGGGGGGCGGTGCGGCTGCACCAGTGGTCGAGCGAGACCTCGGCACGCCAGTGGCGGGCGTTGTTCCCGAAGGAGTCTTTGACGGTGTGACGTTGACCTATGCGGCTTCCGGTGGAATTTTTCAGGATGGTCAACGAGACGCTGCGTGGGATCCGTTTGCGAAGATCTCGGGCGCGACTTTCCTGCAGGACGCATTCGACGCCGGCAAGCTCAAGGCAATGGTCGACAGCGGCAACGTGACCTGGGATGTCACCAACGCGACGCAGTTCGACACGGCTCGCGGCTGCGGAACGCTGTACGAGGAGTACGACTACTCGCAGGTGGATATTTCCAAGGTTCCCGAGGGAACGATCACGGACAAGTGCATGGTGCCCAATATTCTCTACGGTCTCGTTGTGGCGTACAACACTGATGCGTTCGGTGACAATCCACCAACGAGCGCCGCTGACTTCTTCGACACCGAGAAGTTTCCGGGCAAGCGCACGGTCAGCCAGTCTCCATACGTCGATCCTCAGACGGTGGAGTTCGCCCTGGCCGCCGACGGAAAAGACATCAATGATGTGAAAGTTTCCGACATCGAGACCGCCTTCGACAAGTACCGTGCCTTGGGCGACGACGTGATCGGCTGGACCTCCGGTGCTCAAGCACAGCAGCAGCTCGAATCCGGCGAAGCCGTCATGGGGCTGGTTTGGTCAGGTCGCGGATACGGTGCGGCTGCGGCTGGTGCCCCGATCGCACCCATGTGGGACGAGTGGATGATCATGGTCGATTCGACTGCGATTCCCAAGGGCGTGAAGGACCCGCAGGCGGCGTTCGCCGCGGTCAATTTCTACCTCGGCGCAGACCAGCAGTCACGCATGACGGAGCTGACCTCGTACGGGCCGGTCAACGTCGACGCGACGCCCAAGGTTGACGCGTTGTTGAACACGTGGCTCACCACGGAACACCTCAAGTCCGGTCACGCTCCGAACATCGATTTCTGGGTGGAGAACTACGATGCTCTGTCGGCGGCATGGGCCGGCTGGGTCACCGGTAGCTAACCCGCATGGTTCATGCAACGTCCACTCACAATCGGGGCAAGCGCTCTGGTGATGGCGGTGACCCGGCGAGACTGGCTCGAGAGCCAAAGAACTGGCGCCCGTTTCTCCTTCTGATCCCCGCCTTCGTGATCGTCTCGTTCTTCTTTCTCGCGCCGCTCGTTGATGTCTTCATCCGAAGCATCAGCGATCCGGTGTTGGGAATCCAGAACTACGTCTGGCTGTTCACCACGCCCACCAACATGGTGGTTGCCCTGCGTACATTCGGAACATCCTTCCTCGTGACGATCGTCTGCTTGCTTATCGCGTACCCGTACGCATATTTGATGACGATCGTGAGTGATCGCACTCGCAACATGTTGCAGTTGTTCATCATGCTGCCGCTATGGACGAGTATTCTGGTGCGCACCCTCGCCTGGTTGGTGCTGCTGCAGGACACCGGCCCGATCAACGGTCTTCTCCAGTCGTTGTTCGGCATCGGCCCGCTGCCCTTGATCCGCAGCACCTTTGGCGTGGCGCTCGGGATGTCCCAGGTGCTGCTCCCGTTCATGGTCTTGCCGATCTACTCGGCGCTGGCCAAGATTGACAAGCGGTTACTGCCCGCTGCGGCCAATCTAGGGGCGCGACCGGTGACGGCATTCTTCACGGTTTATCTGCCGCTGTCTCGACCAGGGATATTTGCAGGTTCCGTGACGGTCTTCATCCTGGGACTCGGCTTCTACATCATTCCCGCGCTGCTGGGCTCGTCAAAGGAAATCATGATGTCTGCCCTGATGTACCAGCAGATCAGCGGGTTCCTCATGTGGGGCCAGGGCACGGCGCTCGGGATCTTCATGCTGACCGCGACAATTGTGGTGCTTGTACTCGTCGGCCGTTTGGCCAAGGGTACGAGCCTGTTTGCGGGGAGGGTGAAATGACGCTGAAACGTGCACTGGGCGCACTGGCCGCCCTCATCATTCTGTGGTTGCTGCTGCCAACTCTGGTCATCATTCCCATGTCGTTCAACTCCGCGGCGTCGTTCAACTTTCCGCCGCAGGGATTTTCCCTGCAGTGGTACGAGAACTTCTTCACCGACCCGGCCTGGTTGCGCGCCTTGGGCTCATCGCTGCAGGTGGCGCTGGTCACGATGGTGGTCGCGACCTCAGTGGGGATCATGGCGGCGATCGGACTGTCCAAAGTCAGATTCCGCGGAAAGGCCCTGCTGGAGAGCTACTTCCTGACACCCTTGATCGTCCCGGGCATTGTTATCGCTATCGGGCTCTACTCGCTCTTCCTGCGATTCAATCTGCTCGGTACATTGCCCGGATTCGTGCTGGCGCACACGGTCGTGGCACTGCCGCTCGTGATCATCAACGTGACCGCCTCGTTGCAAGGCGTGGACCCGCGATTGGAGCAGGCCTCGGCGACTCTGGGCGCCGGACGGCTGCGCACCTTCTTCAGCATCACGCTCCCGCTGATAATGCCCGGAGTGACCGCGGGAGCACTGTTCGCTTTCGTCACGTCCTTTGACGAAATCATTCTGTCGCTCTTTATTCAGAGTCCGCAGTTGCAGACGCTGCCGGTGAAGATCTACAACAGCGTCACACAGGCGAGTGATCCCACGGTCGCAGCTGTCGCCGTGATAGCGATGTTCACATCTGTGCTGGTCATGCTCACCGCACAATTTGCTACCCGCAAGAGAAAGCGAGTTTCGGCATGAAACCGGAAACAACTACGTCCACACTGGATCACAACGAACGAGAACTCCGGCAATTGCACCTCAACACCGAAGTCATCAGTGTGATCAACGATGCGGGGATCAGCCTGCGCGATGTAACGAAGCGCTATGGCAAGAAGGCCGTCGTCGATGCGATCAATCTCGTGATCGAACCGGGCGAATTCATGACCTTTCTGGGCCCGTCCGGATCGGGCAAGACGACGACACTCAACATGATCGCCGGGTTCGTTACCGCCACGGAGGGGCTGCTCCATATCTATGGCAAACCCGTCGCCAAGCTGCCGGCACATAAACGAGACATCGGAATGGTGTTTCAAAACTACGCATTGTTTCCGCACAAGACCGTTGCCGAGAACATCGCCTATCCGTTGGAGCGACGCAAGATCGGAAAGGCCGAACAAAAAACGATGATCGCGGGCGCGCTCGATATGGTGCGCATGGGAGAGTTCGGTGATCGTTACCCCGCCGACCTGTCGGGCGGTCAGCAGCAGCGTGTGGCGCTCGCTCGCGCGCTCGTCTACAAGCCCCGTGTTTTGCTCATGGACGAGCCGCTCGGCGCACTCGATAAGAAATTGCGCGAATGGCTTCAGAAGGAGATAAAACGAATCCACCGAGAGGTTGGATCAACCTTCGTGTATGTGACACACGACCAGGAGGAGGCGTTGTCGCTTTCTGACCGGATCGCGGTGTTCAACAACGGTCGGATCGAGCAGGTCGGCAGTCCGGCCGAACTCTACCAAAAACCGGAAACACTGTTTGTGGGCCGGTTTCTCGGTGAATCCACGGTGTTGTCCGGCTCGATGGTCGGCACGGTCGATGGAATATCGACACTGGATATTTCCGGACATGCAATCCGCGTTCCCGGCCAGAAGAAGTCGAGTTCTCTGGCAATTCTCATTCGCCCGGAGAACATCACCCTGTACGAAGAGGGCACCGAGCCGGGGTCGTCAGACATGAATACGCTGCCGGTCACCGTTCTGGACGCCAATTATCTCGGTTCGGCCTGGCGCTGTGAGGTGGAATTGCCCGACGGCAGCGTCGGAACCGTTCGCGAAGCACACTCCGCCGCGGTGCGTGAGCCGGGCACTCGTGCCCTGATGCGGTGGAATATCGATGCGGGTGTGCTCCTCGAGGACACCGGCGACGAGGGAGTGTCGCTCACCTAGCCCTTCACCGAGCGCGCGACGCGCGGGTGAACGAGGTGGAAGCGGCCGGGCCCCGATTGGGCGCCCGGCCGCTTCAGCCTGCCAGAGCGGCCGATACCAGTCGGGCCTCGCGCAAGCCGCTCTCGATGGCGCCGTCGATGAACCCGCCCCAGAGATCGGCAGTGTCGCAACCCGCGAAGTGGAGCACACCATCCGCCAGCTGCAATTGCGGGAGGTCGCGAGTGAGCTGTCCCGGGCGGTGGGTCATCCACGTATTCTGCGACAGGGGATCCTTCATCCAATCATGGGCAGCAACACCGAGTACTTCAAGGTCGTCGCGCCACACGCTCAGGGCGGCCTGAACCTGTTCGATACTGGTCACATCGATAGCCGCGTGATCCGGGCCGAAGCCGACCAGAATCGAATGATCCTCCTCGATGAATTCGCTCTTGAGGACCGAGATCGGGTGATGCTGAGACGCGTAGGCGAAAAACCGCGGCAAGCGACCACGCACCTTGATCCAGACCTTGATTCCCTGCGAGGCCACCCGCTCACGGTTGGCTTGCCGCCAAACACCGGGGAGTGCCGGTGTCACCGCAATGGTGTCGACTGCGTTGACGGGCAGGGTCATGACCACGCGCCGTGCCCGAATTTCACCGCCATCGGAAAGAGTGACGGTGGCACCATTCTTATGGTGGTCGATGGCGGTGACCGTCGAATTCAGGCGGATGTCGCCGCTCACGTCGGCCGCAATGGCCGCGCTGAACGCGGACATGCCTCCCGCCACGCGATAGGTCGCCGAGGCTTCGTGCATCAGCGGCCAGTGGCCGCCGGTCGCACTCGCCCAGCGCAGGGCACTGGAGAGCCCAACCGACTTCAGCGGTGCGTTCACGTGCCCGACCCACACGGATTCGTTTGCCGAGCGGGCCTCATCGTCTAGGTTCAAGTCGTCTATTCGCTGCTGCAGTGACTGGCCGTCGAGCTCAGTGATCGAGCCGACCGTTGGATCGATCGCGCGCGGAATCGCGGTGAGGGCATCCTCAACTATTCGTCGTTGACCGTCGTCGATAAGTGACAGAAAATCGTCGAGCGTGCCCTTTCTGGGCGCGTCCCCGGCACCGAGCCAGTACGCTTCCTCAGCGACCGGGCTGCGAACGATGCGCCGGCCGTATCGGGCTATTTCTGCCCACACGTGGGGTTGTATCCAGTGCACCCACGTTCCACCGAGTTCGAGGTCGTGTCCGAGGACATGGTCGGTCCAGGTGCGACCCCCCACCCGGTCTCGCGCTTCGAGCACGATCACTGCGTGACCCGAGCGGCCAAGCTCTCGAGCGGCCACCAGCCCGGCGAATCCGGCGCCGATGACGATAACGTCTGTTGTTTCCACGCTGCCGCCCCTCACAGGTCCCGTTGTCGGGCCAGGTCCACGATGGCGTGGGCTGCCCGGTAGCCCGACACGACAGCACCGTTCAGGGACTGCTGGAGCCCGGTATGCTCACCGGCAATTGCGACCAACCCCGCAGCGGAGTCGAAGGCAGACGCGTCCTCCGGCCTCCAATCGAGGGCCGGTGCGGAGTAGGACCCCCTGGTCCACTCGTCGTTGGTCCAGTCAGTGAGCATGACGTCTCCGTCGATGACCAGTTCCGGACGCATCCTCTTGAGCTCGGTAATCCAACGTTCGGGCCCGTTTGCCGTATCGAGTGCAGCCAGGGCGGCGGATCCTCCCGCGAAGCAGGAGAGCGCCGGAACGCGATTCTCCCCGTCGACCGACATTGAACGCCACGACCACCAGGTCTGGTCAGCATTCTGAAGTGCCACGTCGCCATCGACAGCCGACAGGGGGACGCCCAGCTTCGCCGCCGTGCCCATCGAACGATGGTCAAGAGCAGATTGCTGTGCAACAGGAAGTGTGAACCCGAGAGTGATCTCGCGCAGAATCGGGAGCGGTACGGCGAGTACAGCCGCGCGGGCATCGACCGTGGTGCCATCGCGAAGGGTCGCCTGCACGCCGGAGGCAGACTGATCGATGGCGGCGATCGGGGACTCCAGCCTGATGGCCGCGCCCAGTAATCGGGCCACTTCAACGGCGAGTGACTGGTTGCCCCTCAGGAATCTTCCCCCGTCCTCGACGTAGCCTCCGGAGGCGGAAGACTCGTGCATCAGCGCAGCTTCTGCGCTGATGCACTGAGGGTCTCCGGCCAGCGACGTTGCAATTCGCCGATATGCCGGGTGGCGCTGAAAATCCACTCCCAAGGTCGCCTGGAACACGGTGTCGACTGAGATTCGGTCCATACCGGATGCGAGCATCGCCGTGAGCGTGGCGTTCAGCCGTTCCCCCACGGCATTGAGCTCAGCGACGGTCAAGTGTGCGCCGTCGACCGTTCGTCGGGCGTAGCGCACGTTGTGCGTGAGGATGGGCACCTCGACCTCCGCCGCTAGACGTCGAATGGCGAACTCAGTCGGAAAGACGTACTCGCCGCCGCGCTCGGTGAGCTGACCGTTGCTGAGCGTCTGGGACCACGTGCGCCCACCGACCCTATTGCGGGCCTCAAGAACCACTGGATCATGACCTTGCTGGCGCAGTTTCCATGCGGCGGTGAGGCCCGCGAGCCCAGCGCCAATTACTATAACCTTCACGATTCCCCATCAGTTTGTGGCACGAGGCCCAGCTTCTGCGCTGAGTGACGTTCAACTTCATCGTTGATACTGTTTGCACCTTTACGGCGTCAATAATGAAAAAGAGTATCTGAAACCGGTTGAAGTGTGTGCATATTCCCAAGAATCCCCGATCTGATCGCGAAATTGTGCGTCGGTGTGGCAGTATTCGAGAGACCCGACAGGGAGATGAGGTGACAGTGTCGAACAGTGACGGACCTTCCGTTGAAGAGGATCGTGTCGTCGACTGCCTACGACGAGACGGTCGTGCATCGTACTCATCCATTGCGGAAGAACTCGGTCTCACCAGAAATCGTGTTTCTGAAATCGCGAAATCGGTGGTTGATCGCGGTCAACTGCGATTCACAGCGAGCGCCAATCCACGCATGTTCGGTTTTCGGCTCGAGGGTCATCTGCACGTTGCACTCCGCGGAGACGCGTCATCGCTCTATGAAGAGATGATCGCCTCATCCTTGACAACGTACGTCTCCACGACGACCGGAGACGCCGGGCTGTGCATTCAGGTGCGCTGTCGCGTCGACACGGAACTCGTCGAGCTGCTGGCCGGAATCCGCGAACACCCGGAGGTGCTGTCCATCCAGGTGCACCATTATCAAGCCATCACCCACAACGTTTATGCGCCCACCCTGCAGACGGAAGACGAATACGCTCTTGATGAGACGGACATTCAGTTGGTCGAGACGCTTGAACGCGACGGCCGCGCTCCGGTAAGGGTGCTCGCTGAGGCCCTCGGTCTTCCCGAAAGCTCCGTGCGCCACCGGATGACACGGCTCATCGAGGGGGAGATCATCCGTGTCGTCGCTGTTCCGCGGCGCGAGTTCGGGCGCGCGCACACGCTGGCTCTCGGACTGGGAATCCGGCACTCCGGCGGTTCCCGCACGGGTCTGGACGCCCTGCGCCGACTCGGCGTGGAGTTCATGGCCTCAACGACCGGCGATTTCGGCATCATCGCCACGGCGGTGTTCAGCACGGTGCGAGAGGCGAACGATTTCGTGGAGGTGCTTCGTCGTGAGCCCTGGGTTACTTCCCTCTCAACATGGCTCCATCTGCAGATTCTTAAAGAGGACTACAGCGTGGCTGCCTACCGCCACGCTCGACAACGTATCGACACTCTCGAGCGCAGTTCCGACGACGCTGTCACGGGCACGGCCTAGGGGGCTGGCAGCAAAGGGGTCTCGGACGTCACTCCGGCATGAGGTCACGATGGGGGCGGGGAGCTAGTCGAGGTTGGATGTGTCCAGCGGCGTCGAGTCGAGCCGTGGGGTCAAAGATCCTGTCCTCATGCGAGCCTTCGTCGATGCGGTTCGAGCCGCTTGATCGCCGACCGAGACAGATAAAGACAGAGTGAATGCGCAAAGCATCCTGACCCGCGATAAGACAGGACCGGCTATGTGACCTGCCGCGTCAGCTGCCGCCACCCGGGTCGGGGCCGGGCCAGTATTCTTACGAAGACGCTGCGGCACTGTGCCATCGCGGGAACGGATAACGATGACGACGGGTGGCTCCCGGCCGGGAGAAACTCGGCCGAAACGGCGGCTCCGACTGGCCTGGATCGTTCCCGCCGGTCTCATCGTCGTGGCCCTGATCGTGCTGGCGGCGAACGGGGTGCGCGCCCTGCCGGCGGTCGAGTCCTTCCTGCGCAACTACCCCGGCGTCTCCACCCACGCGGCAGCCACGCCGGTAGGAGTTCCGGCCTGGCTGGCCTGGCAACACGGGCTCAACGCCTTCTTCATTTTGTTCGTCATTCGCACCGGATGGCAGGTGCGCACGACCAAACGCCCGTCCATCTTCTGGACGCGCACGAACACCGGGCTGCTCCGCACCAGAAATCCGCCGATTCGGATCACCCTCGACCTCTGGCAGCACATCGTCTTCGACACCCTGTGGGTGATCAACGGCATCCTCTTCTACGTTTTGTTGTTCGTGACCGGTCAATGGCTGCGCGTCGTGCCCACGAACTGGGACATTTTCCCCAACGCGATATCGGCCGGGCTGCAGTATGCCTCGCTCGACTGGCCGACTGACTCCGGCTGGGTGCACTACAACGCCCTGCAACTGCTCAGCTACTTCGTCGTGGTCTTCATCGCGGCACCGATCGCACTGGTGACCGGCCTGCGCATGTCACCGGGCCTGTCTGCGCGGTTTCGCAGGCTCGACCACGTCTTTCCCCTGCCCGTGGCTCGCAAGCTGCACTTCGCGGTGTTGATCTTCTTCGTGGCATTCATCGTCGTGCACGTGACCCTCGTGCTCAGCACCGGCGCTCGCGCCAACCTCAACCACATGTATGCGGCGCGCAACGACACGGGCTGGCTCGGCGTCTGGATCTTCGTCAGCGCACTGCTGGTCACGGCCGCAATCTGGGTCGGCGCGCGTCCCGCCGTCGTGCGTGCGATCGCGGCGCGAAGCGGCCGCATCATTCACCGCAAGCGCTAAACCGGTTCCACTCTCGACGCGAGTACGTCTCGGCTGAGCATGGCTGCGCCAGCCACAGCCGCCGGCATGACGATGACGGCCGCGCCCGGAATCAGGAACAACAGGTAGGTGAGCACGCCGAAACCTAGGCTGCGCGGGCGGCGCGCGCGCAGCATCCGCTTGCGTTGGGTGAGCGTGAAGCCGCGGGCGTCGAAAGCGAAGCCGGTGAGTTCGAGAGTGAGAATCCAGCCGCCGAACAGCGCGCCGAGGACGAGGGCGAGCAGCTGGCCGAGGCCGGGTATCAGGCCGCAGACCAGAAGCAGCAGAGCGACCCCGACGGCCAGGCCAACCAGGCGCAGGGCGTCGGCCACCGCGCGCAGAATGCTGCGCAGCAGGCCGCGTGCGGGTTCGACGGGCGCGTCGCCGAGGCTGGTCTCGACCTCGCGCCAGATTCGCGCATAGAAGGGGTCGCCGACAGTGAGCGTTACCGCCACGAAGGTATATGCCAAGAGGAGAATACCGGCAGCCGCGACGGTCGCACCGGCCACGACCCGCATGCCGGTGCGCCAGGGCTCCCCCCAGCCGCTCGCGAACGGACTGATCGCCACGGCGATGGCCTGGAGATTGACGAGGAGCAGCACGATGCCGGCGAGGTAGACGATGCCGACGATAAAGGCCGGCAGGGCGCCGAGCAGCATGAGGCGCGGTGAGGTTCCCCACATTCTGAGGCCGCGGCCGAGAAAACCGGCCCCGACGAAGAACTCGCGGGTGGCGGTGGGACGGGTTGAAGGCGGCACCCCCACACCCTAACCCGCCGGTGTCGGGTCCCCGCGAAACCGGGGACCCGCCTCACTCAGGCCATCTGCGGAAAACCGAGGTCGATCTCCGAGGTGGCCGGGTCGGGCCAGCGGGTCGTGACGACCTTGCCGCGGGTATAGAAACGGATGCTCTCCGGTCCATACATATGCGCGTCACCGAACAGCGAGTTCTTCCAGCCGCCGAACGAGAACGATCCGACCGGTACCGGTATGGGCACGTTGATGCCGACCATGCCGGCTTCGATCTCGAACTCGAACTGCCGAGCAGCCCCGCCGTCCCGCGTGAACAGGGCCACACCGTTGCCGAACTCGTGCTCGTTGACGAGTTTCACGGCCTCGTCGAAGGTGTCAACGCGCACGATCGACAGCACCGGGCCGAAGATCTCATCGTCGTAGACCTTCATCCCGGGCGTGACGTGGTCGATCAGGCTGACACCGAGAAAGAACCCGTCACTGTCGAACTTCTGTGCCCGGCCGTCGACGACCATGGTGGCGCCGGCCGCCTCGGCGCCGGCCAGGTAGGACGCGACCCGATCGCGGTGTTCTCCGGTGATCAGCGGGCCCATCTGCGAGGTCGGATCGGTTCCCGGGCCGACCCGGAGTGTCGTCATGCGCGTCTTGATCGCGGCGACGAGGTCGTCGGCGATGCCGCCGACGGCCACGAGCACGCTCACGGCCATGCAACGCTCCCCGGCGGATCCGTACGCGGCGTTGATTGCGGCATCCGCTGCCATCTCCAGGTCGGCGTCCGGCAGCACGACCATGTGGTTCTTGGCGCCGCCGAGTGCCTGTACCCGCTTGCCGTTGCCGGCAGCCCGGTTGTAGATGGACTTGGCGATCGGGGTGGAGCCGACGAAGCTGATGGCCTTGACCGCCGGGTTGTCGAGCAGTTCGTCGACGGCCTCCTTGTCGCCCTGCACGACGTTGAGCACGCCGGCCGGCAAGCCGGCCTCCGTGAAGATCTCGGCGATGAAAATAGCGGATGAGGGGTCTTTTTCACTGGGCTTGAGGAGCACCGTGTTGCCGCAGGCGAGGGCGCTGCCGATCATCCACAGCGGCACCATGGCCGGAAAGTTGAACGGGGTGACGCAGGCGACGACGCCGACGGCCTGGCGCACCGAGTGCACGTCGATTCCGTGGGAGACCTGCTGGGAGAAGTCGCCCTTGAGCATGTGCGCGAGGCCGGTGGCGAATTCGATGTTCTCGAGCCCGCGGGTGATCTCGCCGGCCGCGTCGGAGAGTACCTTGCCGTGCTCACTCGTCAGAATTGCGGCGAGCTCGCTCGTGCGCTCGGCGAGCAGCTCGCGCACCTTGAAGAAGATGGCCGTGCGCTTGGCTAGCGTGCTGGTGCGCCACTCGGGCAGGGCCGCCTGGGCCGATTCGATGGCGTCGATCACGACCGCGCGGGAAGCCAGCACGACCTGTTTCTCCTGCACGCCGGTGGCCGGATTGAATACGGGGCCAAATCGTTCGGACGACTCGACTCGCTGCCCGTTGATGTAGTGGGGAATTGTTTGCATGGAAGAGCTCTCTCTGGTGGATGACATGGTTCAGGCGTGCAGGGAGCCGTCGACGAGTTTGACGATCATGGAGCAGTCCTTGCCGCCCTCGCCCTCATCGATCAGGCGCTGAAAGAGTTCGGCGACGTGTTCGCCGATCTCGAGCGGCGTGTCGGTGGCGCGGGCGGCGACGATCGCCAGCCCGATGTCCTTGCTCGCGAGCGTTGCGGTGAAGGTCGGGGCGAAATCCCGGTTGGACGCGGCCGTCGCGACGACATCCTTGATCGGATACCAGGTGCGCAGCGCCCAGCTGTCACCCGACGAAACGGATGCGATATCCCAGAACACCTGCTTGTCCAGTCCCAGCCGCTCGGCCAGAACAGCGCCCTCCGCCGTTGCGGCGAGGTTGATGAACAGCATGAGATTGTTGCAGATTTTCGCGGCCTGGCCGGTCGTGGCGCCACCAGTCGGAATGATGTTCGCCGCCATCGGCTCGATGAACGTGCTGGCGTCAGCGACGGCATCCGCAACGCCTCCGATCATGAAGGTGAGGGTTCCGGCGGTGGCGCCGCTCATGCCGCCGGAAACCGGGGCGTCGACGAAGCGAAAGCCGGCCGCCGCTGCGGCATCGTGCAGGGCCTGGGCGGTCTCGATGTCGATCGTCGACGAGTCCACCAGCAGGGTGGCCGGATCGGCCGTGGCCAGCACGCCGTCGTCGCCGAAGTACACAGCACGGGCGTGTTCACCCTTGGGCAGCATGGTGAAGACGACGTCGGCGCCCGCGACGGCTTCGCTGATGCTCGCGACGGCGGTGACCCCCGCTGTGACGGCCGTGGCGACGGCATCCGGATTCAAATCGAACCCGCGCACCTCATGGCCGGCGGCCACCATATTGGCGGACATGGGCCCGCCCATGTTGCCCAACCCGATCCATGCGACTACTGACATTCGAAGCTCCTTTGCTTTGTGTCCCTCCACCCTCGCAGCCGGATAGAGTGCAATCAAGGCAATATTTCACAGGGGGTATGTGCGCAGATGCACACGCTCGAAAGGATGCGATCCGTGAGTTCACACCAGCTTCCGAGCCCGAACGATCTGCTCGTGCTGCTCACCGTGGCCAGGCTGGGGCGCTTCAACGCGGTCGCCGAGGCGCTCGGCACCACCCACACGACCATCTCGCGGCGCATCCTCGCACTCGATGCGGAGCTGGGCGGCCGCACGCTCGAGCGCAGCCCGCATGGCTGGGAGCTCACCGAGCTGGGCCGGCACGCGGTCAGTGCTGCCGAGGCGATCGAAGACCGGCTGGGCGCGCTCGCCACGGCTATCAGCCAGACCGACCCGCTCTCCGGGCTGCTGCGCATCAGCACCATCGACGGATTCGGGGCGGAGATCGTCACGCCAGCCCTCGTGAAACTGCAGCAGAGCCACCCGCGAATCAATATCGAGATGTTCAGCGCCACCCGCAAGGTGAGCCAGAACCGGTCGGGCGTCGACCTTGAGATCGTGGCCGGCCGCAACGATGTCAACAACGCACAGGCGATGTTTCTGACCAACTATTTTCTGCGGTTGTACGCCAGCCGCGAGTATCTGCTTGGCCGCGGCGCGCCCCGCACGCTCGACGACGTTGCGTTGCACAGTTTCGTGTCGTACGTCGAGAGTGCCCTGCTCGTGACCGACCTGGGCTATCGCTCCTCCGAGCTGCCGGAACCGGCCACGACCTTTCAGGCCACCAGCCTGTTCGCCCAGTTGGAGGCGGTGCAGGCCGGCGCCGGAATCGGACTCCTGCCGAACTTTCTCGTGCACGACCGGCCGGAATTCGTGCCTGTGTTGCGCGCAGACTTTCAGCGTCAACTGCCCATCTGGGCCGTCGTGCGGGCCGAATCGCTGCGCTCGCCCGTGGTGCGCGCCGCCATCGAGGCAATCACGCTGGAGATCGCGAATCGACCGGCCGCCTTCAGCGAGTGACTTACAAGCGGATGCCCCGCCGGAGCGAAAAAGGGCGGCCCGATCCGTGGGATCGGACCGCCCGCTACGCGCTACCGGCGACCGACCCCGGCGAGGTCGGCCTGGGCGGCGCGATCGGCCGATTCGGCGGCATCCGCTGCGTCAATGTCGTGCAGGGAGAGCCCGCGCGTTTCCTTGAGGGTGAGCACCACGAGGGCCGTGATCAGGCACGCGGCTGCGAGGTAGATGGCTACCGGCACCGAGGACTCGAAGGTGGAGAGCAGGCTCACGGCGATGATCGGGGCGATCGAGCCCGCGATGACCGAGGTGACCTGGTAGCCGAGGGAGACGCCGGAGTAGCGCATCCGGGTGGGGAACATTTCGGCCATGATGGCGGGCTGGCCGGCGTACATGAGGGCGTGGAAGAGCAGGCCCACCATGATCGCGACAATGATGATGAAGTCGTTCGCGGTGTCCATCAAGGGAAAGGCGAAGAATCCCCAGGTGCCGGCGAGCAGGGCGCCCACGAAGTACACCGGGCGCCGGCCGACCCGGTCGGAGAGGTGTCCGACCAGCGGAATGACGACGAAGTGAATCGCGTGGGCGATGAGCAGAAGGAGCAGAACTCGAGAGGTGTCCATCTGCACGATGATCTTCAGATAGGTGATCGAGAAGACCACGACGAGGTAATAGAGAATGTTCTCGGCGAAGCGCAGGCCCATCGCGGTGAACACCCCGCGCGGATAGCGGCGGAAGACCTCGACAATGCCGTAACCTTTGTCGCCGGCGACGACCTCTTTCTGCGCCTTGAGAAAGATGGGGGCATCGCTGACCTTGGTACGAATGTAGTAGCCGACCAGCACGATGACGGCGGAGAGCCAGAACGCGACGCGCCAGCCCCAGCTCAGGAAGGCCTCATCGGACAGGGTGGAGGCGAGCACGAACAGTACGGCGGTGGCCAGCAGGTTTCCCATCGGCACCGCGGACTGCGGCCAGCTGGCCCAGAATCCGCGCGACTTCGGCGGGCTGTGCTCGGCGACGAGCAGCACCGCACCGCCCCATTCGCCGCCGACAGCGAAGCCCTGGATGAAACGCAGGAGCACGAGCAACACCGGTGCGAGGTAGCCGATCTGCTGGAACGTCGGCAAGCAGCCCATCAGGAAGGTGGCGACGCCGACGAGTACGAGGCTGAACTGGAGCAGGCGTTTGCGGCCGAACTTGTCGCCAAAGTGTCCGAAGACGATGCCGCCGATGGGGCGGGCCAGGAAGCCGACGGCGTAGGTGGCGAAGGCCGCGATGATGCCCTCGAGTTCGGTGCCGGCGTTCGGAAAGAACAGGGTGCCGAAGACCAGGGTGGCGGCGGAGGCGTAGAGAAAGAATTCGTACCATTCAACGACCGTGCCGGCCATGGAGGCCGCGACGACCTTTTTCAGTCCGGACGTCTGCACGTCGTTTCGGGTATCGGATCTGGTCGTGCTCATAGGATTTCCCCTGGTGTCGTCATTGACACAACGTGCGTGCACGTCGTCTGGCTGGTCTTAGCTTGCGCTTCGCGTTGGTGGCTGTCAAAGACGATTCGCACAGGGGCGACGTGCAGAAATGCACACGGTGGCGCGGCGAACGAACGCGGCACGGTTATTCTCGAAGGAACAACAGTGAGGTGGGGCAACAGTGACGCACGCGCATCCGCTGCACGTCGACGTTGAAGTAGCGTGCCTGTGCTGCCTCGCGCCGCAGCCGTTTCACTTCACGTCGCTGAGCGACCAGGTGGTCTGCTCGCTCTGCGTGCACCACATCGGGGCCGAGAAATCCGAGCGCCGGGACCTTGAGCATGTGCGATTGTGGGCCGCGCGCTGGGCATCCTCCGAGACCGCCCACGCCGACTACATCGCCGAAACGGATGCCTTACTCGTCGGCCGGGACAAGGACCTGACCGCCCTTCGCGACCAGGTCGCCGAGCTCAGCGCCATCGTTGCCGGCCAGTTCACGGCCGGGATCGAGGGGGTGCGGAGCCTGTTGCAGAATGACCTGGTCAAGCGTGCTGAACGCAACACCGAACTGGCCCGGCGGCAGATCGACTGGGCCATGGCCGGCATCTGGCGCATCGAAGCGCTGCACCACGACGCGGCGGCGCAGAAGTGTTCCTGCGGCCGCACGGCGGGCAGCTGCGACGAGAGCGCCGCGATCGACCCGCTCCGGCAGACGCTGCTCGACTGGGAGAAGAAGAACGTGGCGCTGCTGCAGGGCGGCCGGCGGCACGGACTGCCGGCGGATCATCCCGCGGTGCTGGCCCAGCGCATCCGCTGAATCAGTGAGCGCTGACCGGAGCGCTCTCGACCGCGTCGCCGAGCGGCGGGCGCCGCACGAGGAATGCAGCTGGAATGGCGAACAGCGAGATGATCGCGCCGCACAGGAAAGCACCGCGAATTCCGGAGGCCGTCGCCGAGATCTCGGAGACGCCCTGAGCCATGAGGGCGGCCGACTGCGCGGTCATCACGGCGATGAACAGTGCCGTTCCGACGGCGCCGGCGAGTTGCTGGATGGTACCGACGACCGCGCTGCCGTGCGAGTACAGGCTCGGCTTGAGAGAGCCGAGGCCCGACGTGAACAGCGGCGTGAAGAGCAGCGAGAGGCCGGCGCTCATGCCGACGTGGGCGATTAGGAGCATCCACGGCGGGGTGGTCTGCCCCATCATGGTCATCGCCCAGAACGCGGCGCTGACGATGATCGATCCGGGAACCAGCAGGATGGTCGGGCCGCGACGGTCGTAGATGCGGCCGACGAACGGCGCAAGCAGCCCCATGGTCAGGCCACCGGGCAACAGAATCAGGCCGGTTTCGAGGGCCGTCAGGCCGAGCACGTTCTGCATGTACAGCGGCAGCAGAATGATGGTGCCGAACAGGGCGAGCATGCTGATGCTGAGCATGGAGATCGAGAGGGTGAAGGTAGGCGAGCTGAACACGCGCAGGTCGAGCAGGGCCCGATCGGTGCGCTGCAGCTGAAGCTGGCGCAGCACGAACAGGGCCAGGGCGACCAGGCCGATGCCGAGCGGAATCCAGCCGGCAGCGGATGCCCCACCTAGGTTGCTGAGGCCGTAGACGAACCCGCCGAAGCCGAAGGCCGAGAGGATGACGGAGAGCACGTCGAGCGGCAGCTTGCGCGGCGTCGTCACGTTCTGGATGCGCGAGGCACCGAGGATGAGGGCGCCGATGGCGATCGGCAGTACGAGAATGAACATCCAGCGCCAGTCGAGCACGCTGAGAATGACGCCGGAGATGGTCGGGCCGATGGCCGGGGCGACCGAGATGACGATGGAGATGTTACCCATGGTTTTGCCGCGGGAGGCCGGTGCGACGAGGGTCATTACGGTGGTCATGAGCAGCGGCATCATGATGGCCGTTCCGCTGGCCTGCACGATGCGGCCGACCAGCAGCACCTCGAATCCGGGCGCGAGCGCGGCGATCAGGGTGCCGGTGCTGAACAGTGTCATCGCGGCGATGAAGACCGGCCGGGTGTCGAAGCGCTGGATGAGAAAACCGGTGATCGGAATGACCACGGCCATGGTGAGCATGAACGCCGTCGTCAGCCACTGGGCGGCGGTGGCCGTGATACTGAGGTCCTTCATGAGGTGCGGCAGCGCCACGCCCATGATGGTCTCGTTCAAAATGACGACGAATGCCGAGACCAACAGCAGCCGAATCACGAGCTGGTTGCGCCTGGCGTCGGGGTGTTGTGCGGCCTCGGTGATCGTGTCGGTGGCGGCTGGTGCGGTCATTACTGGTCCTGACGGTCGTGCGAAAAGGGGATGTGCCACAAACGTCACGCGAAAATGAGCGGCCGCCCGCCCCGTAGGTCCCCCGGGCCAGCTCGCTGTGTGCGCCTCTAGGTGCAGCGTTTTGCAGGGTGTGAATTATTCCTGAGTCACAGAATTAGTGGGGATGCCGCGCATCGCGACGCGACCCGCCCTGGTCGCAAACAGGTCACGCAGTCGACCGATGCCCGGATCCGCGTTCAGGGACTGCCGCACGACGACGAAGTCGAGTCGGTAGACGGGATTCTCGAGCGGATGAAGCGTGACCGAGTCGGGCAGCTGCCCGACGGTGAGTTCCGGCACGAGGGCGACGCCAACCCCAGCGCCGACGAGAGCGAGGATCACGGAGAAATCGGTGGCCTCGGCGACAGACCTGGGCGCGAAGCCGGCCACTCCGCAGGCGCGCTGCACCATCTCGTGGCAGGACCACGCCGCGTGCGGCACGACCCAGTCGTGGCCGCTGAAGTCGGCCAGCCCGGTGCGGGCGATCGACGGGAAAGCGGCGACCCGATAGGTACCCGCCGAACCGCCCCTCGACGCGATCATCTCCAGTTCGGCGACCGACAGCAGATCGACGATGTCGTTGCCGGCCGGGGTGAGGGTGAGGGTTCGACCGTGTCGTTCGGTGAGGGTGAGCCCCCACCTCGCGTTCGAGCGCGGCGAGTTGCATCGAGGCCCCGGGGCCGTGAGGTGTGCAGTTCGCGAGCAACGGCGGCGATGGTGCCGAGTCGGTGAAGCTGGGCGAGCATCCGCAATTTTCTGACGTCTAACACCCATGTCATTTTTACGTAACGCGGCAGTAAAAGTAAATACATATTCGCACTGGAGCGGGCCGTGCTCGAGGACTGGGTTCTCCTCGAGTGTTTCTGGCCGGCCTCGGCGTTGTCGTGCTGTGGGCGAGCGCGTTTCCGGCCATTCGGGTGGCCGCGCCCGAGCTCGGGGTGGCCGGACCGTCCCTGGCCCGCCTCGACGTCGCGGCCGTCGCCCTCGCACTGCTCGAACCCGTGCTCAGGGTGTGATTGCCGGCCCGGCGCGACCTGCCGGTCCGGTACCGTGAAGCAACAAATATCCCGCTCTCGCGTTATGGGAGGCGGAGCCTCAGATAGGGGGCGGTGCGGCTCGTGGGGTGGGCGGCCACTGTCGCCGGGGTGCCAGCGGCGATGATCTGGCCGCCCTGGTCGCCACCGGAAGGGCCGAGGTCGATCACCCAGTCGGCGGCGGCGACCACGTCCATCTCGTGTTCGACCACAACGACCGTGTTTCCGGCATCGACGAGGCGCCCGAGCTGCTGCATGAGCAGCTCGACGTCGGCCGGGTGCAGGCCGGTCGTCGGCTCATCGAGCAGGTAGAGGGTGTGGCCGCGGCGCGCTCGTTGCAGCTCCGTGGCGAGCTTGATGCGCTGCGCCTCCCCGCCGGAGAGCTCGGTGGCCGGCTGCCCGAGGCGCAGATAGCCAAGGCCCACCTCACGCAGGGTGTCGAGGCTGCGTGCGGCGACGGTGACGTCTTCGAGAAAGAGGAGTGCGGCATCCACTGTGAGGCCGAGAACTTCGGCCACGTTCTTGCCGCGGTAGCTGACCTCGAGGGTTTCGGGGTTATAGCGCGACCCGCCGCAGTCGGGGCAAGGCGCGTAAGTGCCCGGCAGAAAGAGCAATCCGACCGCCACGAAACCCTCGCCGAGGCAGGTTTCACAGCGGCCGCCAGCCACGTTAAACGAGAACCGGGAGGTGGTGAAGCCGCGAGAACGGGCCTCGTCGGTGGCGGCGAAGGTAGCCCGCACGGCGTCGAACAGGCCGGTGTAGGTGGCGAGGTTGGAGCGCGGCGTGCGCCCGATCGGCTTCTGGTCCACCTGCACCAGCCGGTCCACGGCGTCGAGCCCGGTGACCGTGGGCAGGTCGGAGCGCTCGGCCAGCTCGATCTCAGCGTCGGGGTCGCCGAGGTCCAGCACCGGCACATCGTCGGGGTCTGGGTGCAGGTGACGACCGACGGCTTCGGCGAGCACCTGGCTGACCAGGGTCGACTTGCCAGACCCGCTGACGCCGGTGACCGCCGTCAACACCCCGAGCGGAATCTGCGCGTCGATACCCTTGAGGTTGTGCCGGGTTACGTCGGTCAGTCCCAACCAGCCAAGCGGATGCCGCAGCTCGCCGCGCGCCACCGGCTCGCGTTCCGCAGCAAACAGGTATTCGCGGGTGACTGACATCTCGACTTCGGCCAGTCCGCCTGTCGGCCCGCTGTAGAGCACCTCACCACCGCCCTCGCCGGCTCGGGGGCCGACGTCGACGACCCAGTCGGCGCTCCGTACGACATCCATATTGTGTTCGACCACGAAGACCGAGTTGCCCGAGAGTTTGAGCTGCTCGAGCACGAGCAACAGCGGCTCGGCATCTGCCGGGTGCAGGCCGGCCGAGGGCTCGTCCAGCACGTAGATGACCCCGAACAAGCCAGAGCGCAGCTGGGTGGCGATGCGCAGCCGCTGCATTTCGCCCGGAGACAGTGTCGGGGTGGAGCGGCCGAGGGCCAGATAGCCGAGGCCGAGTTCAAGCAGCACGTCGATGCGGCGCAGCAGGTCGCCGGCCAGGGTGACGGCTACCTCCGTCGACGCGGCGTCAGCAACGATCGGCCGCAGCACCTCGGCGAGAGCCGTCATCGGCAGCGCGTTGAGCGCGGCAATCGACTGCCCGGCCACGGTTACGGCGAGGGCTTCGGGCTTGAGGCCGCTGCCGGCGCAGTCCGGGCAGGGGCCGGTATCGACATACCGCAGCACCCGCTGCCTTACATTCGCGCTTTTGCTGTCGGCCAGGGTGTGCAGCACGAAACTCTTCGCGCTCCAGAATCGGCCCTGATACGGCTTGGCGATGCGGTCACGCTGCGGCACAACCTCGACCACCGGTTGTTCTTCGGTGAACAGAATCCAGTCGCGGTCGGCGCGGGACAGTTCCTGCCAGGGACGGTCAATGTCGTAGCCGAGCACGGCGACGATGTCGCGCAGGTTCTTGCCCTGCCAAGCGCCGGGCCAGGCGGCGATAGCGCCGTCCCGAATGCTGAGGGTGGCGTCCTGCACCATCGACGCCTCGCTCACGGTGTGCGCCATGCCGAGGCCGTGGCAGCGCGGGCAGGCGCCCATCGCGGTGTTCGGGCTGAAGGAGTCCGATTCGAGGCGACCGGCGGCATCCGCTGGGTATATGCCGGCACGGGAATACATCATGCGCAGCGAGTTCGAGAGGGTGGTGACCGTACCCACACTCGAGCGGGAACTCGGTGTTCCGCGGCGCTGCTGCAGGGCAACGGCCGGCGGCAGCCCGGTGATCTCGTCGACGTGCGGGGTGTGTCCCTGCTGAATGAGGCGGCGGGCGTAGGGCGCGACCGATTCGAAGAATCGTCGTTGGGCCTCAGCGAAGATGGTGCCGAAAGCCAGCGAGGACTTGCCGGAACCAGACACCCCGGTGAAGGCGACGATGGCGTCCCGGGGCACGTCGACGTCGACATTGCGCAGGTTGTTTTCGCGGGCACCGCGCACCCGCACGAACCCATCACCGAGTGCGGCGGGGTTGTCTGGCTGGTCTGAGGTCATCTGATTGGAATCGTCGCTAAGCACCCAAACAACAGTACGTTGCTTGCGTGTGCGGTGCCCGGTTTCCGGCGGGTCAGATCGAGGTGGCGTCCTCGACCTGACCGACGAGCTCCTCGATGATGTCCTCGAGAAAGAGCACTCCGGTCACGGTGCCGTTCGCATCGAACGCGGTAGCGACGTGGGCGCCCAGGCGGCGCATCGAGGCGAGTGCGTCCTCGAGTTCGCTGTCACACGAAACGGATGCGAGGCGGCGCAACCGTTTTCCCGGCACCGGCTCGGTGAAGCTGTCGCCGCCGGTGAGGTCCAGGACGTCTTTCAGGTGCAGGTAACCGCTTGGCTGCCCGTCGTCGTCGGTCAGAATGTAGCGGGAGAAGCCGTGGCGGCCGACCGCCTGCTGGATGTCGGCCGGGGAGGCGGTCGATGGCAGGCAGACCATGGATTCGATGGTCACCTGCACGTCGGTCACCTTCTTCGACGTGAACTCAAACGCTGCACTGAGTGTGCCCGAGGCATCCTGCAGCATGCCCTCGCGGGTGGACTGCTCCACGATGCTCGCGACCTCGTCGAGGGTGAACGCGCTTGTCGCCTCGTTCTTGGGCTCGACCTTGCACAGGCGCAACACCCCGTTGGCCAGCCAGTTGAGGCTGAAGATGATTGGGTTGAAGACGCGGGCGACGAACACGAGCGGCGGCGCCAAAATCAGGGCGGCCCTTTCGGGAACGGAGAACGAGATATTCTTCGGAATCATTTCGCCGAAGACCACGTGCAAAAAGGTCACCAGGACGAGCGCGAAGGTGAACGCGATCGTACTGATCATGCCTTCAGAGAGGCCGGTACCCGCGAGCGGGAATTCGAGCAGTCCGTGGATGGCTGGCTCGGAGACGTTCAAGATAAGCAGCGAACACACCGTGATGCCGAGCTGGCTGGTGGCGAGCATCAGGGTCGCGTGTTCCATCGCCCACAGGGTGGTCTTGGCCGCTTTGCTGCCCCGTTCGGCCAGCGGCTCTATCTGGGAGCGCCGAGCCGAGATCACAGCGAACTCGGCACCGACGAAGAACGCGTTCACGACCAGCAGCACGACGAGCCAGGCCAGGCCGGGGAGGTACGCGGTTAAATCGGCGCTACTCATGGATCAGGTCTTTCTTGATTTCAGTCACGATTCGGTCGTGTGTGGTGGTCAGGCTGGGATCGGTCTCGGGATTAGCGGGCGTATAGCGGATGCGGTGCACGCGCACGCCGTCGACGCGGTCGATGCGCAGCACGCCGCCGTCGATGGCGACCTCGTCGCCGAGTTCGGGAATGCGGTCGAGCTGGTCGGCGAGGAATCCGCCGACCGTGTCATAGCCCCCGTCATCGGGGATGGTGACGCCGGCGCGGTCGAACAGTTCGTCGGGGCGCAAGGCGGCGTCGAAGACGACCGAGCGGCCGGAGCGGACGACGCCGGCCTTGGCCCGGTCGTGTTCGTCTTCGAGTTCACCGACTAGTTCTTCGACCAGGTCCTCGAGGGTGACGATGCCGGCGGTTCCGCCGTACTCGTCGGCGACGACGGCGATCTGGAATCCCTGCTGGCGCAGAGCGGCAAGCAGGGAGTCGACGCCCATGGTCTCGGGAACGCGCAGGGCGTCCACCTTCAGGTCGGAGGCGGTGACTGTGGCACGCTCACTCAACGCGACAGCGAAGGCCTGTTTCACGTGCAACACCCCGACGATGTCGTCGGAGTTCTTGTCGATCACCGGAAACCTCGAGTAGCCGCTGGTCGTCGCGAGGCGCACAATGCTCTCGGCGGAGTCGGTGACGCGGACGGAAGCCATGCGCACCCGCGGGGTCATGACATCGGCGGCGGAGTGCTCGGAGAAGCGCAGGGTACGGTGCAGCATAGCGGCGTGGTCGTCGTCCAGCACGCCTTCGAGGGCGGAGCGGCGCACCAGAAAGCTCAGCTCTTCGGCGCTGCGGGCACCGGAGAGTTCTTCTTTTGGCTCAATGCCGAACCGACGAATGATCGCGTTGGCCGTGTTGTTGAAGAGCAGAATGACGGGTTTGAACACCGCTGTGAATGCGGCCTGGGCCGGCACCACGATCTTTGCCGTCGCGAGCGGTACGGCGAGGGCGAAGTTCTTGGGAACGAGTTCGCCGATCACCATGGAGAACAGCGTCGCGAGCGAGATCGCCACGATGGTTCCCACCAGCGGCACGATGCCGGTAGGCACACCGACGCTCGTCAGCGGCCCGCTGAGCAGTGAGCGGATGGCCGGCTCGAAGGTGAACCCGGTCAGTAGCGTGGTGAGGGTGATGCCCAGCTGGGCGCTCGATAGGTGCGTCGAGGTGATCTTGAGCGCTTTGATGGTCGGACCGAGGCGTTTCTCGCCACGATCACGCCGAGCTTCGAGCTCATTGCGGTCGAGCGTGACGAGGGCAAACTCGGAGGCTACGAAAATTCCCGTTCCGACGGTGAGGAGGAGTCCTGCGCCCACCATGATCCACTCATACATGTTGAGGTCCTCTCAGTGAAAGAGGCATGTCGGTGGTGGTGGGCGAGGGTTTATGCGAGGGAGGGTCTTCCATTGTGCTTATAAGGCTATAGACGGATGCTGGCAAACTGCCTGCCCGCCGCGTTTCGGTCGCGCACGGGCACCGCGTCCGGGCTGCGGGCCTTGGCTGTCCGGGTGTGCGTGCGTAAACGCGGAGAAATTCGAGTTAGCGGCGCATTCCGACTGGGGTGGCCTGTATCGGGGCGAATCTCCGCAGTTGTGCACACTCGCCCTATGACACGACGGGTTCGACGACCTCTTCTGGCAGTTCGCGCAGCACGACCTTCATGATCTTGCCGGTGGCCGTGCGCGGCAGGGCGTCAACGAAGGTGACGTAGTCGGGCACCTTGAATGCCGCGATCAGGTAGCGAGTATGCGTGAGCAGGTCGACCTCGGTCACGAGGGCGTCCGGGCGGAGCACGACGTAGGCCTTGGGCCGCTCGCCCCACTTCGGATGCGGCATGCCGACCACGGCGACGTCGAGCACAGTCGGATGGGTGAGCATGGCGTTTTCGACCTCGATCGTCGAGATGTTCTCGCCGCCGGAGATGATGATGTCCTTGGCGCGGTCCTTGATCTCGATGTAGCCGTCCGGGTGCATGACGCCGAGGTCGCCGGTGTGGAACCAGCCACCGCGAAAGGCATCCGCTGTGGCCTGCGGGTCTTTGAAGTAGCCGAGCATGATGTTGTTGCCGCGCAGCACGACTTCGCCGATGGTCGCGGCGTCGGCCGGAACGTCGGTCATGGCCGAGTCGACGATGCGAGCCGATTCGGCCTGCACCATGCCCACTCCCTGGCGGGAGATCTTGCGGGCACGTTCGTCGGCGGGCAGGTCATCCCACTCGCGCTGGTATTCGCAGATCGTGTACGGACCGTAGACCTCGGTGAGGCCGTAGACGTGCACGACCGTGATGCCGAGGGCGTCGAGCTGTTCGATCACGCTCGGCGACGGCGGGGCACCAGCTGTGGTGATCGAGAGCGGCGTCTCGAGCACGTGCTTCATGGGAGCGTTGGCGATCACGCCGCACACCGTGGGGGCGCCACACAGGTTGGTCACGCCGAGGGTGTCGATGGCCGACCAGACCGATTCGGCCCGCACCGTGCGCAGGCAGACGTGGGTGGCACCGGCCGCGGTGACCGCCCAGGGTGTGCACCAGCCGTTGCAGTGGAACATGGGCAGCGTCCACAGGTAGACGGAGTCGCTCGTAAACTTGTTGTGGAACACCTCGCCGAAGGAGTTGAGGTATGCACCGCGGTGCGAGTACATGACGCCCTTCGGCTTGCCCGTCGTGCCCGAGGTGTAGTTGATCGAGATCACCGATCGCTCGTCGGAAACCTCCCAGGCCAGCGGCTCGGCGGAGTCGTTGTCGGCATCGGCCAGAAAGGACTCCAGCGTCTGCTGGCCCACATCGAGTCCGCTCTCGGTGATGCCGAACTCGCCGTCGGCGATTTCGATCACGCCCTTCAGGGCAGCGGATGCCGCGAAAGCGTCACCGACACCGGCGACCAGTTCGGCGTCAATGAACAGCAGGGTGGCCTCTGAATGCTCGAGGACGTAGTGCACCTCCGGCCCGGCCAGCCGTGAGTTCAGCGCGACGAGCACGCCGCCGGCCAAGGGCACGGCGTAGTGCGCGATGAGCATCTCGGGTATATTCGGCGCGAGGAATATGACCCGGTCGCCAGGCGTGATGCGCGAGCGGATGGCGTGGGCCAGCTCCTCCGCAGCCTGCGAAAATTCCTGGTAACTGTAGCGACGAGATCCGTAGATGATCGCATCCTTGTTTGGGAATACTTCAGCGCTGCGCTGCAGGAACCGCATGGGTGTGAGCGGTGAGTCGTTGGGTGAGTTTGTGGTTCTCAGGGTCAGGTCGATCATGCGGGACTCCTTTGTCCGAAAAGATGATGCAAGCGAAAGCTCGTGCAGGTCGAACCTAGTGGAAGGCGCTGACCCCGGTCAGGTCGCGACCGATGAGCAACGACTGGATGCTCTCGGTGCCCTCGTAGGTGTGGATGGACTCGATGTCGGCAAGGTGCCGAATGACGTGGTTCTCCAGCAGGATGCCGTTGCCGCCGAGCATGTCGCGGGCGAGGGAGGCGAGCGAACGCGCAGCGCGGGTGTTGTGGAACTTGGCGAGGCTGGCCTGGATGGGCCGCAGGGTGCCGGCGGCGTCCAGTTCGGCCAGCCGAATACAGTGCAGCTGCATCGAGGTGAGCTCGGAGAGCATGAGGGTGAGCCGCTCCTGAACGATCTGAAAACCGGCAATCGGCTTGCCGAACTGCACGCGCTGCTGCGCATAGTTGAGGGCAGCCTCAAACACGGCTGTGGCGTGACCGAGCGCCGACCAGGCGACCCCGAGCCGGGTCGCGAACAGAACGACTGCCGTGTCTTTGAAGGTGTGGGTGCCGGGCAGAACAGCGTCGAGGGGAATCCGCACATCGGTCAGGGTGATGCGCGCCTGGTGTACCGCGCGCAGCGAACCTTTGCCGAGCATCGTCTCGCCGCGGTAGCCGGGCAGGGCCTGGTCGACCAGGAAGCCGCGTACATTGCCGTCGTCGTCGCGGGCCCAGACCACGGTGACGTCGCCGACCGAGCCGTTGCCGATCCACTTCTTCTCGCCGTTGATAACCCATTCGTCGCCGTCGCGGTGTGCGGTGGTCTCGAGGCCCACCGAGTCCGAGCCGTGGTCGGGTTCGGTCAGGGCAAAGGCACCCAGCTTCTCGGCGCGGGCCAGCGGCACCAGCCAGGTGGCCTTTTGCTCGTCGCTGCCGAACATGGCGATACTGCGCAGGGCGAGCCCGCCCTGCACGGCCACGACGGTGCCCATCGAGCCGTCGCCGCGGGAGATCTCCATGTTCACCAGGCCGGCCGCGAGCGGGGACATGGGGGTGAGGCCCGGCCCCTCGACTCCGTCGGTGAGCAGATCGAGTTCGCCCAGGCGGCGAGCCAGGTGCAACGGGTACTCCGCCTTGTCCCAGGCCTCGCTCAGCTCGTCGAGGGTCTCCACCGCGAAGGTGCGAGCCCGGCTCCAGAACGCTCGATCAGCTTCGGGCACATCGGCGAAAACACCGTAGTAGTCGGTGTCGAGCGGGGCGGAGACATCGTAATCGGGCATCATTGCCTTTCGCAATAGCAGGTGTGACTTCAGTTCTATCTGACACTGAGTCTCACGTCAAGTGACACTTGGTGTCAAATTGCTGTGGATCGAAGTCGGTTCTCGATCACGCGGGCGACGTCTGCCGGCAGGGCAGAGGCGGAAAAGACCGCGACGAGCAGCTCGCTCGCGCCCCTGGCCGATTCGCCGACGGGTGCAAAGCGATTGCGCACGGCGTGCAGCTGCGCCGCCAGACCGGCCGAATCGAGCACCGCGCTGGCGTCGATGGCGCGAATCATGCGCCGCAACTCGAAGTTGTGCGTGGCCGTGACGGCCGCCGCAAATTGAATCGCCACCACCGGGTCGACACCCGGCAGACAGCGGCGCAGATAGGCCGAGAACGTTTTCTCGTAGCGGGACACCATCACCGTTTCGCGGTCGCGCAGAACGGATGTCTGGCGCACGACCAGGTCGCGCACCCGCACGATCTCGAGGCGCTCCCGAAACCGCTCGAATACGAGCGCGGCCGCATCGCAGACGGCCAGCCAGGGGTCGGGGTGCTCTGTGGCGAAAAACTCGTCGATCTGCTCGAGCAACTCGTCGTGGTCGGCGAAGATCACATCGTCTTTCGAGCGGAACTGACGAAAGAAGGTGCTGCGGGAGACGCCAGCGGCTGCGGCGATCTGCGCGGTACTGGTGGCTTCGTAGCCCTGGGCCTGAAACAGGCTGACAGCGATGTCGGCGACGGCCACGCGGCCGCGGGCATCCGTTTGGTGGGGGGCCGAATCGCGCGCGCGATCTGTGGACGCGGTGGGTGCAGACGGATCAGACATGGTCTGGCGAAAGTAGCACGGAATGAGGTGGGCGGACGCCGGGGAGTGCCGGCCCAAAGTGGACGGGGCCCAGGCCCCGTCCGTGGGCCCAGTTTATAGCCTGGGCCCCGGGACCGGGCCTGGGCCCCGTCCCAGTGGAAGGCGGGCGGGGGGACGGGTGAATGCACAAGGTTTCCATAAGGCCTACATCGCACTCTTACAGCATTCGCTCACCCTGAAGAGATAGGTGCGTCATGAGCAGGTTCGAAGGTCAAGGAATCGTTCGCAGCACGAGAAATACNTGCGTCATGAGCAGGTTCGAAGGTCAAGGAATCGTTCGCAGCACGAGAAATACAACCGGAATGCGAGGTAGCCCACCGCCCAACGGCGTTGGAAGACCGAAGAGCGCCTTCCGCAGGACCACTCGCATGGTCGCGGCCGGTATGGCCGTCGTGCTCTATGCTGTGCTCGGACTGTCCACCGCGATCACCGCCACGGCGGCCGTTGCGCCGGTCGGCCAAGGGTTCACGGTCACCACGTCTGACCTCGCCTACATTCTCAAGCAGATCAAGATTGCTGAGGCTCACGCCGCAACGGCAACGCCGGCGAACCCCTGCGGAACCCTGGTCGGCAGCGGCCCCAACCAGATTCCCGACCGGTTGTCGTCCTACGGACTGCGCACCGTCGACGGATCGTGCAACAACCTGATCGCCGGCCGCGAGACCTATGGCGCAGCGGATCAGTTGTTTCCGCGCCTCACGACACCGATCTTCAACGACGCTGACCCGATCACATCGAGCTTCCCCGTCGGTGCCCCTGGTCCGACTAGCTACAAGCAGAAGTCGGGCTCTGTCGTTGACTCCCAGCCCCGCGAGATCAGCAACCTGATCGTGGATCAGACCGCCACCAATCCCGCAGCGGTCGCTGCCGCCGGGTTCCCGGTGCGTACCCAGAACGCGGTCGGCAAGTTCCCGTGCACGACCGACCCTGACCTGACCGTTGATCCGCCGGTCGTGGGCGTTCCTGCAGGTTGTGTGCCCAAGTACGAGACCCTGTTCATTCCGAACGTGACGACCGATGTTGGCCTGTCGCCGCCGTACAACTCGCTGTTCACGCTGTTCGGTCAGTTCTTCGACCACGGCGTCGACCAGACAGTCAAGGGCGGCGGTACGGTGTTCGTGCCGCTGCAGGCGGATGACCCGCTCATTGCCGGACCCGACCATAATTTCGCCACCACGGCCGACAACCTCGACCCGAACCTGCGCTTCATGGTGCTGACCCGGGCGCAGAACCAGCCCGGCGTTGACGGCGTGCTCGGAACCGCCGATGACGTGCAGGACGCGGCCAACACCGACTCGCCCTATGTCGACCAGTCGCAGACCTACACCTCGCACCCGTCACACCAGCTGCTCCTGCGCGAGTACACCAACAACGCTGCAGGCAAGCCGGTCAACACCGGTCGGCTGCTCGGTGGCCTGGCCGGTCCCACGGCCGGTGGCATGGCGACTTGGGCAACGGTCAAGACGCAGGCCAAGGACCTGCTCGGACTGCTGCTTCAGGACAAAGACGTGCTGAACATCCCGCAGATGGCGGTTGACCCCTACGGCAACTTCATTCCCGGCCCGGCCCGTGGCCTGCCCATGTACGTCACACCGACCGGTATGGTCGAGGGCGACATCGCAAATGCTGTCGCGGTGCCAGCCAACGCCATCTATTTCCACACCCCGTTCCTGACCGATATCGCGCATAACGCCGACCCGAGCCCGCAGGATACGGACCACAACCCGGCCACACCGCCGGTTGCCCCGACGCCCGACGTGAACACGACGGCCACCGCCGATTTCGCCAGCCAGCCGGCCGGAACCTACGATGACGAGATGCTCGACCTGCACTTTTGTGCCGGAGACGGTCGCGTCAACGAGAACATCGGCCTGACCAGCATTCACCAGGTCTTCCACTCCGAACACGACCGCCTGGTCGAGGAATTCAAGACCACCCTCACCAACGACGGCACCGTTAAGGGCGTTGCCGCCCTGGCCGAGTGGAAGCTGGCTGCGGGAGCGGGTGCTGGTGTGGGTAGCTGGAACGGCTCGCGCCTGTTCCAGGCCGCCCGGTTCGTCACCGAGATGGAATACCAGCACCTCGTCTTTGAGGAGTTCGGTCGCAAGGTGCAGCCGCTCATTCAGCCGTTCCACGTCTACCACACCGATTTGGACCCGGCCATCAAGGCGGAGTTCGCCCACGCGGTGTACCGCTTCGGCCACTCCATGCTGACCGAGACGATCGCGCGCACCAACGAGAACGGCTCCGGCAACGACATCTCGCTGCTCAAGGGCTTCCTGAACCCGATCGCCTATACCGACGGTGGCCCTGCTGGGCCGCTGACTTCTGAACAGGCAGCGGGAAGTGTGATCATGGGCATGAGTGACCAGGTGGGCAACGAACTCGACGAGTTCGTCACCGACACCCTGCGCAACAACCTGCTCGGTCTGCCGCTCGACCTGGCGACGATCAACATGACGCGTGCCCGCTCAGAGGGTGTGCCAGCGTTGAACGAGGTGCGGCGCCAGATTCACAACGCAACCGGTGACGGTCAGCTGGCTCCCTACACGAGCTGGGCTGATTTCGGTCAGCACCTCAAGCACCCGGAGTCGCTCATCAACTTCGTGGCTGCCTACGGCACCTACCCGACCATCACCGCCGAAACCACGATGGCTGGAAAGCGTGCCGCGGCCAAGGCAGTCGTCGACCCGGGCGTCGGGATATCCCCGAGCGCCGAAGCCATCGACTTCATGAACAGCACCGGTGCCTACGCAACCGCGGAGTCCGGTCTGAACATGGTCGACCTGTGGGTCGGTGGTCTCGCGGAAAACACCAACCTGTTCGGTGGTCTGCTGGGAAGCACGTTCAACTACGTGTTCGAGAACCAGATGACCGACCTGCAGAACGGTGACCGGTTCTATTACCTGAACCGCACCCCCGGAATGAACCTGCGATCGCAGCTCGAGGGCAACTCCTTCGCTGAGATGATGATGCGCAACACGGATGCTTCCAGCCTGAAGGCCGACTCGTTCGCCACCGCAGACTGCAAGTTCCAGCTCGCCAACCTGGCCGGCACGCCTGCCGGTTATGCGGCGACGGGTGCGAGCGTGACGGATGACCCCGCCACGACGGACTGCAACGAGAACCTATTGCTGTTGCGCAAGCCGGACGGGACCATCCAGTACAAGGCGGTCAACTCGGTCGACCCGGTCGGCATCAACGGCCAGTCGGTCTACAACGGCACCGCGGGCGTCGACCGGGTCGCCGGCGGCAACGACAACGACACCTTCCTTGGCAACGAGGGCGATGACGTGATCGAAGGCAGTGGCGGCGACGATATCGCCCTGGGCGGCATCGGCAACGACCGCTTGACGGACTCTGCCGGAGCCGACGTTTCCAAGGGTGGTCCGGGTAACGACTACATCAACACCGGTATCGGCAACGACATCATGATGGGCGGTGACGGTCAGGACTTCACCAACGGCGGAGCCAACGACAACGAGACCTTCGCCGGACCCGGCAATGACTTCGTGAGAAGTGGTGATGGTGCAGACGCGACCTTCGGTGACGGTGGCGATGACTGGATCCAGGGTGGTTCAGGCCAGGACCTGCTGATCGGTGATCACAGTGCGCCCTTCTTCAACGACCCCGCTCAAACCGCTCCCGGCAACGACATCTTTGTCGGCCAGGTCGGCGAGAACGACTACGACGCCGAGGGTGGCGACGACATCATGACCAGCAACGCAGCCATCGATCGGTTCGCTGGTTCAGCCGGGTTCGACTGGGCTAACCACCAATACGACACGGTGGCGGCCGACGATGACATGAACATCAACAACAACCTCATCGGAGTTCCGCTGCCCGCCGTGGTCAACCGTGACCGCTGGCAGGAAGTGGAGGCCAACTCGGGTTCCGCGTTCAACGACGTGATCCGTGGTGACAACGCAGTGCCCAGCACCGTAGGTGGTGCCGGCTTCAGTGGCTGCGACGTGCTCGACCAAACCGGCATTGACCGGATCAGCGGCCTGAGCGACCTTGTCTCGTCGTCGATGTTGACCGTCCCGCTCGCGGGAGTGGAAGCGTTGTCCCCGATGGGTGTCTGCCCGCTCGTTGGCAACGTCTGGGGCGATGGCAACATCCTCCTCGGCGGCCTCGGCAGTGACTCGCTCGAGGGGCGCGGCGCCAACGACGTGATCGATGGCGACCGGTACCTGCAGATTCGCATCAGCGTGCGTGATGACGCCGGTGTCGAAATCGGCAGCACCGACCTGATGGAGCGCCCGTACCTGGCTGGCAGCACCCACACCCTGGAACAGGATGTCGCTGCCGGAGTGGTGAACCCGGGCAACCTGGTCGCGGTTCGGGAAATTATCACTCCCACCGCTGCTCAGTCGGCTGGCAACATCGACTCCGCAGTGTTCTCGGGCCTGACCAGTAACTACGAGGTGACCACCCTGAATGCCGACGGCACTCCAGGCATCTTTGGAGCCGCCGGAACGGTTACCACGGTGCTTGACAACCGCGGCACCGATGGTACCGATACCCTGCGCAACATCGAACGCCTGCAGTTCAGCGACACCGTAGCTCCGGGAGCCCCCACGGCCGTCAACGCAGTTGCCGGTGATGCAACGGCCACCGTGGACTGGGTCGCATCGCTCGTCGGCATCCCCACCGGCTTCTCGGTGAAGGTGCTTGACGCGGCGGGAACCCAGGTCGGTGCGCTGCGCACCGCGGTCGGAACCGCATTCAACCTGGTTGTCACCGGGCTGACCAACGGCTCCACTTACACCTTCCAGGTGTCGGCGAGCAACGCGGAAGGAACGAGCGCATTCTCGGCTTCGTCCAATGCGGTGACACCGTCGGCACCTGTGGTCGCGGGCGCTCCGACGATCGGGACTTCGGTCGCCGGTAACGCGCAGGTGACGGTGAACTGGGCCGCCCCGGCGCCGGTGGCCAATGCGGCACCGATCACGGGCTATGTGGTTCGCACCTTCATCGGTGCGGGCACCACGCCCACGGGCACCACGACGGTGGCTAATGTCACCACCGCGGTCATCGGGTCGCTGACCAATGGCACCGGATACACCTTCGATGTCGCCGCTATCAATGCGGTCGGCACCGGAGCGGCATCCGCTCGATCGGTCGCGGTCACGCCGCGCACGGAGTTCGTGCTGCCGACAGTTACGGCGCGCACGCCGGCATCGGGCGCTCGTTCGGTCAGCCAGACCGGCAACCTGACGGCAACGTTCAGTGAAGCGGTCACGGGAGTCAGCGGCACGACGTTCGTGCTGCGGCTCGGCACCACGGTGATCCCCGCCACGGTGTCGTACAACGCCACGACTCGTGTCGCGACGCTGAACCCGAACGCAACCCTGCTCGCCGACCGCAGCTACACGGCCACCCTCTCGGGTATCCAAGATGTGGCGGGCAACACGATGGTGGCCAGTTCCTGGACCTTCATCACCGGACCGGCCCCGACGATCCTCACGAGGACTCCCGCAGCGGGAGCCACCGGAGTGCGCCGCAACGCCAACGTGACGGCGACCTTCAGTGAGGACATCACCGGAGTCAGCGCCACCACGGTTCGGATCACCCGGGTCTCCACGGGAGCGGTCATCACCTCGGTTGCGGCGTTCAACGCCACCACCAACGTGCTGACCATCAACCCCTCCGTGACCCTCGCCTCGAACGTTCAGTACCGGGTGGCCATCATCGGTGGCAACACGAGCGTTCGAGACCTGGCGGGCAACCCGCTGGTGACGGCTACGTGGACCTTCACGACCGGCACTGTGCTCTAACCGAACACCAGCAACACGAAGTCGGCCGGCGATTGGATCTCAGTCGCCGGCCGGCTGTCCCCACATTTTGCCGTACAACGAATATCAGTAGAAAGCCTTGAGGAGAGGTCATGACATCACGCAGGGAAGTTTTGCAATTGGGCGCATTCGGGGCGCTCGGTCTGGTCGGAATGGAGGGAAATGACAACGTAGTTCCGACCGTCCCCCTGATCACCCAGAGCCAGCTCGCCCCGCAGAACATGCCGGTGCCCTACGCTGGTGTCTTTCGCCGGCCCCCTGTGCTGGCACCGTATAAAACCGGTTTTGACAACGGTGATCCTTCGCGTCCCTTCGCCTACTACTCGCTCACCGAGAAGCTCGGACAGGCCCAGTTCGTACCGGGCCTGTCCACCACCGTGGCCGGTTACAACGGCATGTTTCCCGGCCCCACCATTCGGGCCGCGCAGGGCACTCGCTGCGAGGTACGCATCCGCAATGCCCTCCCGGCTCAGGGTCTGCTGCACGCCAACGCCTTCCGCACGGTCACGCATCTGCACGGCTCGGCCTCGCTGCCGCAGTACGACGGCTATGCCAACGACTACACGTCTCCCGGTTATGTGAAGAACTACCATTATCCGAACTGGCAGACCGCGCGCACCCTGTGGTACCACGACCACAATCACCACCTCACCGCACAGAACGTGTATTCCGGCCTGGCCGGGTTTTACCCACTGTCGGACGCTCACGAGCGGGCCCAGCTGCCGCAGGGTGAATTCGATGTGCCGCTCATGATCTCGGACGTCATGTTCAACGCCGACGGGTCGCTCGGCTACAACGACAATTCCCACAATGGTCTGTGGGGCGACATCGTGATGGTCAACGGGGTTCCGTGGCCGACCATGAAAGTCAAGCCACGTATTTACCGTTTTCGGGTGCTGGTCGCGTCGATCTCCCGCTCCTTTCGGCCCACACTGTCGACTGGCGACCCGATGTACGTGGTCGGCACCGACGCTGGCATGGTACCCCGCGTGCAGGCGGTCGCCTCGTGGCGGCAGGGCACGGCCGAGCGATACGAGATTCTGATCGATTTCAGAAAGTACCGGGTCGGGCAGACCATCGACCTGAAGAACCTGAGCAATAAGAACAATGTCAATTTCGTGAACACGGACAAGATCATGCGGTTCGAGGTCGTGGCCGATTCCGGTTCGAGTGCGGGCAGTATTTCGGCGATCCCGGCCACCCTGGACGACGGAGGCGCGCTTAATCTGAGCCGCGGCGGCATCGCGACCATGGACCTGACCCCCGCCATGGCCAAGGCCAAGCGTGAACTGAGGGTGGAGAAGGCCAACGGCGTCTGGAAGATCAACGGCGTCACCTGGGACGACGTCGCGGCCTCACGGTTCACCAAGTTGTTCGCCAATCCGCAGCCCTACGATGTGGAACAGTGGACCATTATTAATGCCTCCGGCGGCTGGTTCCACCCGTTGCACGTCCACCTGGTCGACGCCAAGATCATCGCGCGCAACACCAACGGCGGCAAACCGTTCGCCTGGGAAAATGGCCCGAAAGACGTCTTCTACGCCGGCGAAAACGAATCGATCACCGCGCTCATGCAGTTCGACACCGGAGCGGATGCCGGTGGCCGCTACATGATCCACTGCCACAACCTCGTGCACGAGGACCACGACATGATGGTGCAGTTCGCGGTCGGCGACTACCGGGTGAACGACCCGATCAACTCCGATCCTTCCTACCCGGACACCATGCCGCCAGACTTCTACACCCCGGCGTACCTGCCGGGGACGCCAGCCGGCACCTGATGCTGCACGCGCCTCGTCGGAGCCCAGCGGTGCTGCTTGCTCTGCTCAGTGCTGGACTACTGGGTGTATTTCTGAGCGGCTGCACCGCCGGGGCTTCCGTCCCGCCGTCCGGTGTCACGCCGACGGTCAGCGTCACCAATGCTGAAAACGGGTCCGAGATCGGCAACGGTCGCCCGACCGTGTCCTTTGACGGCCCCCTGGTGCAGCGCCGCGTGGTGCTCGCCGTTGAAGCGGATGCTGACCTGCCCGCGTTGCGCGCGCGGCTGGAGCAACGGGCATCCGCTTCGCATCTCGCGCTGACCGACATCTCGCCCGACGTATTGCCGGCCGGGGTGCTCGAACAGGGCGTGCCCCAGCTGACCGTACTGCTGTCGGCAGGCGCCACCAGGGATGAGGCGCGAGCGTTGCTCGCGAGCGATGGACCGGAGTCGATCGATTCGTACTTCGTGCTCAGTGTGCTCGTGCACGACCTGCGTTTCGTCGTGGACTCGGCCGACCCGACCGCCCTGGCCGATGCAGTCGCACGGGAAGGCATCCTCTCGGATGATCTCGGCAACTATGGCAGTGCGATCGGTGCCAACACACTGGAGGTCAGCTACCTTGGAGCGCTGCTCGGCGATGACGTGGTGGCCGACGTACGCGGCGGCATGGCCCGCAGTGCCGGAATCACCGCCGATCAGGTGCGCGTTGCGGCCGGAACGCCGGGTGGAGCCGGCGTGGATATGGCCGCCGAGCCCGAGCCGGCCGCGGTTGTCATTGCCGACAGCGATGCGAGCCACGGGCACGATGGCAGCGTGTCCGCGACAGCCGCGACCTCGCCGGGCCCGGCCGTGAACGCCTGGAGCGTCTACGGCATCGGTCTCACCGTGCTGCTGATCGGGTCCGTCGGCATCATGATCTGGACGGGTCGGCGCCGGTCGGCGGCTAGCGAGATCGAACCGGAGCCACGCGATCGAGAGTAGCCATGACGGAGGTGCCACCGCCCATCCAGGAGCGTACCTCAAGGGAGCCCCCGGCAACGTGGATGGTGTCGCGCATGATGCGCAGGCCCAGATGGTTGTCGGGGGCACCCCCGTTCAAATCGAACCCGCAGCCGTTGTCGTGAATGAGCAAAATGGTGCGGTCGTCGTCTTGCATGAGGGTGAGCTCGAGAACACCGGCCTTGGCGTGCTTCACCGTGTTGGCGAGCACCTCGCGGGCGACCCGGTAGAACATGGCGGCACGGTCGCGATCGAGGTCGCAGTTGGCCGGTACGTGAAGTTTGACCTCGATCCCCTGCTCGAGCAGCGGAGCGGTGAGGCGTGTGAGGGCGGCCGGCAGCCCGAGCTCTTCGAGGTCGGGTGGGTACAGCTCGGTGGTCATCGCCCGTAGCGTGCGCACGTTCTTCTGCAGGATGGCTTTGGCCTGGCCGAACAGTGCCCGGTTCTCCGGTGCGGAGTGCCGTTCCTCGGCTTCGAGGGCATAGGACAGCCCGGCAAGGTCTTGAATGACTTCGTCGTGCAGGTCGCGCGCAATGCGCTGGCGCTCCAGGTCGGAGGCATCGATAGCGTGTTGCAGCAGCTTGCGCTTGATGGACTGGTGATTTTGGATGCGCCGGGCCAGTTGCACGGCCGGTATGAGTTGCGCCAGCTGCAGAGCTCCGAGCGACAGCAGGAAGGCCGGGATAAGGCCGAGAAGTACGGTGTCTTGCTCATGGCGCAGGGCATCGTCGTTGAAGTAGGCCTCGAGGATGAACGCGTTGCCGTTGCTCGCGATGGAGCGCACGTAGACTTCGACAAGTTCACCCGAATCGGTTTCATACAGGTCGTCGGGGGCTGTTTGCGTCTCGAGGGTGGCGCGGCCCTGGCCGCCGGCCAGTAGCTCCGGTGCCCAATTGGGGAGGGCAAAATTTTGGCCGACGAGCAGGGGCAGATCGGAGTAGACGATTTTTCCGTTGGCGTCCCAGACCTTGATGCGCACGAGCGACCCATCGGCGAGGCGGGGGGCCAACCGCTCGTCGAGGCGCCGAGTGGATCCCGGATCGCCGGCCACGACGCCGTCAGTGATCAGCGGACCGAGCGAGTAGTCAGCCAGCCGCTGGGTGTGCAACACCGCGTTGGCCATGGCGTTGGCCTCGGACTGCGCGCGCACCCAGAGGGCGACCGGCACGGCGACCAGCACCAGGGCAACGAGTCCCATGAGCAGAAAACGCTGCACCGCAGCGCGCACCTCGGAGCGTTCGGCGGCCTGATGCTCGTCGTGCCGGTTTTGGAACGACGAGCCCGGCCGCCTTCTAGACATGCTGCGCCGGCACCAGACCGAGTCGGGTGGCAATCACGACGGCCTCGAGCTGCGAGTGCGCGCCGAGCTTGCCGAGGATGGCTTTGACGTAGCCGCGGCAGGTGTTCTCGGAAATTCCGAGAACCCTCGCGTTGGCCCGCACGTCGGAGCCCTCGCCCATCAGTCGAAGCACGGCGAGCTCACGCTTGGTCAGCTCGGGAAAGGGGATCTCTTCGCTGCGCTGCCGCCGCCGGGCACTCAATAGGCTAACGAGGGACGGATGCACGAGGAAACCGCCGATGCGCGCGTGCCGCAGGGTGTCGAGCACCGTCGCGAGGGAGCCGTCTTTGGGTAGGAACGCGCAGACCCCGATCGCGGCGGCCTGCTCGAGAGCCTCGAGGGCCGGGTCGCCGGTGAGGATGACAATTCGGGTATGAGGAGCGCGGGCGAGGATGGCTGTGGCCGCGACGAGACCGCTGCCGTCGGGTAGGTGGTAGTCCATGACCACGACGTCGGGGACCAATTCCTGGCAGGCGGCGATGCCGGTGGCCACGCTGTTAGCCCAGCCGACGCTGCACAAATCGGGTTCGCGGTTCAGGGAACCGGTGAGCAGTTCAGCGAAGGTGGTGTGGTCGTCGACGATGAGAATACGAATTTGCCCCATCGGGGTTGTGTCGACCGTGACGGAGCCGGGTAGTGACGCGGTCGCGCTGGTCCCCTGCACGCTGGGTTCGATCGGGTACATCTGCGCGCTCATCTGCGGGGACCTCTCTGCCCGATACTAAGCCTCGATGCTGCCGGAGCACACTGTGCTGTTCCGGTTGGCGAGACCATTATCAGGACAACCCGAGTTTTTGTCGAGTCCTGTCTCTTTGGCCCCCCATGTGGTACGAGGCCGACGGGGCCGGCTCAGGCACGAGTGACGGCGCGTCGCAGAAATGACGTGACAACATCAGTAGCCTCCCGGAGGGAATCCGCGACCGGCTCTGGTCGCGAAGAAGAAGTGGTGGCAGGGCGCCCAGGCTCGCTCGTCGGCGACGGGCGAAGCTGGTCGTGCAGCATGAGCAGCGCGGACAGCACGTCGGCCAGGTCGCCGTCGCCGTCAGCCGTAGCGTGCAGCAGGCGAAGCTGGGCAGCGTGCAGAATCGGGCCGGGAGCGCAGCCCAACTCGTTCTGCATCGAGCGGCGACACCGGTCGTAGGCTTGCAGGCCCTCGGCGTGGCGCCCGCTGGTCTCCAATCCGAGAATGAGGGCCGTCCAGGCTCGTTCGTTCAACGGCTCGTCGGCCAGTGCGAGGTTCGCGAAATCGAGGGCGTCATCGATGCGGTGCAGGGCTGCAGCTGTTTCCGAAGCGAGAATGCGGGCGCTGGTGAGGCGGGCGGCGTGCAGATCGCGGGCTTCCATTGCCCAGGCCGGCAGAAGTTCGTCGCCGAGCAGCGGTGCGGCGGCGAGGTCCAGAGCGCGCAGCAACAGGGGATACGCGAGGCCGGGAATGGTCTTCTGCGCTCGCTTCAGCAGCACGTCGAACTGGTCAAGGTCGACGTCGACGAGTTCACGGTCCAACACGTAGCCGCCGGTCGTGGTCTGCAGCGGGCCAAATTTTCCCGCGCCGGGCTGCAGATGGCGACGGAGAACGCTGACGTAACTTTCCAGGGTGGGCAGGGCCTCGACCGGAGCGCTCGCGCCCCAGAGCAATTCAATGAGGCGGTCTTTGGAGACCGGCAGTCCCAGGTGCACGAGCAGAATTTCGAGGATCTGGCGAGGCTTGGGCCCGCCCAGCTGATGGGCGTGCAGCACGGTCGATCCCCGTCGAACGCTGAGGTTTCCAAGTACGTGCACGCTCAAGTGGGCTATGGGTGTCGCGGTGGGCTGTTCTCGGGTGACGAATCCAGTTGTCATGCTGACCTCCACTGTTGGAATGCAACCATGCTGCCCGCTTGCCGATAGGCGGGGGTAGCCGCGTGTGGAGTAGACATTTACCCCCAATTTCGGGGGATATTCTCAGGGTGCGGTGTGGTGCCCCGTTCCGAGCGATAACCGCGCGCCCTGCGGGCCGTCCAGAACCAGGGCGATGGCCTGATTCGGGATCTCAAAGACCAGGGTTGCCAGAACGGATGTCCCGGCCGCCGCCTCCCGCTGGCTCAGGTCGACCCAGAGCGCGGTGGCATGGGATCCGACACCGGACAGGGAGTAGTCGGCGGCGTCGAAAGACAGACCGGCGGCATCCGCTGCGGTCAGTTCGAGCAGGATGCGCACGCGGTGAGCGCCGGGCTGCACAGCGCTGTCGAGCCGGTCGGCTGAGCCAGGCGGTACCCAGCCGTCGGATTCGAGCGGGATGACCGCGCTGATGCGGGCGAGCCCGCCGGGGACGGCGGTCGTGTCGCCAAACGCGGTGCTCGGCTTCGTGCCGGTGAGAAGCAGAGCACAGGCCAGCGCTGCCATCACGAGCCAGACGACGGCCAGCGGGATCAGAATCTTCCGGCGGCGCGGGGACAGGGCGCGGCGGGGCTGCGTCTGCCGAGTGGTTTCGGGATGCTTCGCGCCGTCGTCGAGGCGAACCAGACGCAGCGTCGCGTTTGTGGGAGTCATGGCGGAATCTTGGTGCCGGCACCATGGGAAAACCCTGCTGGGGTGATTGGGTCACCGCTTAGCTACTGATGGTTTCCGGGCCGGGAACGGGTTGGACGTTGCAGTGGGGGTTAGTGGTGCGGCGGCGGGGCGGAGGCGAGAATGGCGAGAACCATGAGACGGAGTGTACCCAGGTGCGCGCCAGACCTGACCGGGCCCGGTCCCGGAAACTGGGCCCATATTCTAGGCCGGGCCCGGGACTCACGGATTGGTGTCCATCGTCAAACTGTGCGTGCCGGCCGATCGCGCTGGCCCGCACGCACAATTCGGCCAGCGCGCCGGCGCGTGCCGCTGGCCGCGCCATCTGCTTCCGCGATCAGTGCTCGTCGGCTCCGAGTACGCGCAACGGTAGGTAGACCGAGCTACCCATCCTGGTGAACTCAGCCGATTTCTCCGCCATCCCGGCCTCGATCGCCTCGAGGCTGGTGAGGCCGTTCTCTGCGGCATACACCCGAACATCTGCTGAAATGCGCATGGAACAGAACTTGGGACCGCACATGCTGCAGAAATGGGCGGCTTTGGCCGGGCCGGCGGGCAGCGTCTCGTCGTGAAAGCTTTGCGCGGTGTCGGGGTCGAGCGAGAGCGCGAACTGGTCGGTCCAACGAAACTCGAAGCGGGCCCGGCTGAGGGCGTCGTCGCGTTCCTGCGCGCGCGGATGCTGCTTGGCCAGGTCGGCGGAGTGTGCGGCGATCTTGTAGGTGATCACTGCGGTCTTCACGTCGTCGCGGTTGGGCAGGCCGAGGTGTTCCTTGGGGGTGACGTAACAGAGCATGGCGGTGCCGGCCTGGGCGATGATGGCCGCGCCGATCGCGCTCGTGATGTGGTCGTAGGCCGGGGCGATGTCGGTGGCGAGCGGGCCGAGCGTGTAGAAGGGGGCCTCCTCACAGAGTTCCTCTTCGAGGCGCACATTTTCGACGATCTTGTGCATCGGAACGTGGCCCGGACCCTCGATCATCACCTGCACGCCATAAGATTTCGCGACCTTGGTGAGTTCGCCCAGGGTGCGAAGCTCGGCGAACTGGGCCTCGTCGTTGGCGTCGGCGATTGATCCGGGGCGCAGGCCATCGCCGAGCGAGAAGGTCACGTCGTAGCGGCGCAGAATCTCGCACAGCTCCACGAAGTGGGTGTAGAGAAAGCTCTCCTGATGGTGGGCGAGGCACCAGGCGGCCATGATCGAGCCGCCGCGGGAGACGATTCCGGTCACCCGGTTGGCGGTGAGCGGCACGTAGCGCAGCAGCACTCCGGCGTGCACGGTCATATAGTCCACGCCCTGCTCGCACTGCTCGATAATGGTGTCGCGGTAGATCTCCCAGGTGAGCAGGGCCGGGTCGCCGTTGACCTTTTCGACGGCCTGGTAGAGCGGAACGGTGCCTACCGGAATGGGCGAGTTGCGCATGATCCACTCGCGGGTGAGGTGGATGTCCTTGCCGGTGGAGAGGTCCATCAGGGTGTCGGCGCCCCAGCGGGCGGCCCAGACCATTTTTTCGACCTCTTCGGCGATCGACGAGGTCACGGCGGAGTTGCCGATGTTCGCGTTGATCTTCACGGTGAAGGCCTTGCCGATGATCATCGGCTCGCTCTCGGGGTGCATGCGGTTGGCCGGAATGACAGCGCGGCCGCGGGCCACCTCGTCGCGCACGAGCTCGACAGAGACGCCCTCGCGGGCGGCGATGTAGGCCATCTCCGGGGTGACGATGCCGGCCCGGGCCCAGACCAGCTGGGTCGCAGCGCCGTCGATGGGCAGCGGATGTTCCCACCCGGCCCGGGTCTTCGGCAGCCCCTTCTCGAGGTCGATCGTGGCCGTGTCATCGGTGTATAGGCCGGACGTGTCGTACAGGTCGAAGTGTTCGCCGTTGCTGAGGTTCACCCGGCGAACCGGAATTTCGAGCCCTGGCCAGGCCGGCACCGGTTCGTAGCGTTTGCTGCTGCCCTGGATCGGGCCGGTGGTGACGGTTTCAGACATGGAGATTTCGTCAATTGTGCGCATGTTCTCGAACTTCCTACGCCGGCATTACCCGGACAGGTTCAACGGTCGACGGCCCTGGCCGTCCTCTCAGCTCGCTGGTGCGCGCTCCCGTGGGTTGTGTGTCTTCTGACTCCTTCACCCTAGCGTGAGTCCTGTCCATGCTCGCGGCGGCCGGCGTGCTGGCGGCGCGCCGGGCATCCGTTCAGCGGGCGAGGGAGGCGAGTTCGGCGCGGGTCGAGGCGCCGACCTTGCGCAGCAGGTTGGCCACGTGAAACTTCACGGTGTTCTCGCTGATGGTCAGCGCCTCGGCAATCGCCTTGTTGCGCGCGCCCGACGCCACAAGCTCGAGCACGCCGCGCTCGCGCGGGCTGAGGCCCCAGGCTGCCGCCGCCGAAACGGATGCCGTGGGCGCGTCGAGCGGTAGCGACACCGCCATCTCCGACCCCCAGCCGGCGGTCGCCTCGACACCCAGCGTTCCGCTGAGCGCCACGACGCGGGCGGCCAGCTGGCGAACGCTCGGAACCTCGGCGTCGAGGTCGCCCGGCCCGTCGTCGCGAATGCGAATCAGCAGGTTGCTGCCGTCGCAGTCCCACTGAACGCGCACCCGCGCGACCCCGGTCTGCTCGACCAGGGCGAGCACGGCGCCGCGCACGATGGCCCTGGCCTCGTGGGCGACTTCGCCGGGCAGTGCGCGGCCGTTGACCGGCGGCTCGATGAACTGCACGTCGAGGTCGCCGAAGCGCACCAGCGGGCGCAGGTCATTTTTGAGACGTTCGAAGGCGCGGGCAACAGGTTCTTCGGTGAGGCTCCGGTCGAGGTCGCTCACCGCGCGCAGGGCGACCATCGCCGCGGCGGCGAGTTCGGTGGCCTTCTGGCGGGCAGCGGTGTCACTCGTGCTGCTCGAGCGCAGCACGGCGAGCAGGGATTCCAGCGTGGTCGCGTGCGTGTCGGTGAGGTCGGCGATGAGCTTGGAGCGTTCGGCGGCCATGCTGCGCGCGGTCTGCACGGGTGAATCGGCGAGGAAGGTCATGCGAATAGCCTATCCGAACCGTCCGTGGAGCCTGCCCGGAGCAATTCGTTTGGGTAGTAAAACCATTCGTTTGGCGGGCCGCACGCCCGCTCGAAGGAGTGGAGTATTGACCTATGACCGAAACGACAACCACCCCCACCACAGCGGATGCCCTCGGTCTCATTTTCGCCGAGAATGGCCGCGTCGTGGACGCGCTGCGGGCGGCATCCGCTTCTGTGGTGCTGGATGACGCGGCGAGCCTGCTCGCTGTGGCACCGCGGGTGTTCGTGCTGGGAGCCGGCCGTTCCGGGCTGGCGTTGAAGATGACCGCGATGCGGCTCATGCACCTGGGCCTTGACGTGCACGTGGTCGGCGAGGTAACCAGCCCGGCGATTGCGCAGGGCGACCTGCTGCTGGTGGCGAGTGGATCCGGAACGACGGGCGCCATCGTGCGCGCCGCCGAGACGGCTCACGGTGTGGGTGCGAACATTCTCGCGCTGACGACGGCGCCGGAGTCGCCGCTCGGGCACCTCGCCGCGGTGACCGTGGTCATCCCCGCGGCCGCCAAGCAGGACCACGCCGGGCAGGTGTCGGCGCAGTACTCGGGCGGGCTGTTCGAACAGTCCGTGCTGCTGGTGGGCGACGCCCTATTCCACACGCTCTGGCAGCGAAGCGGTGCGACGGCCGCCGAGCTCTGGCCGCGTCACGCCAACCTCGAGTAACAAACCGGATAGGGCCCAGGCCCCGTCCCGAAAACCACAGACCGCTTACCCCAACAGAAAGTAGAACCCCATGAAGCTTCAGGTAGCAATGGACGTACTGACCACCGACGCCGCGCTGGCGCTCGCCGCGCAGGTCGCCCCGCACGTCGACATCATCGAGCTCGGCACCCCGCTGATCAAGGCTGAGGGCCTGCGCGCCGTCACCGCGATCAAGGCCGCGCACCCCGACAAGATCGTCTTCGCCGACCTCAAGACGATGGATGCCGGCGAGCTCGAAGCCGACATCGCCTTCGCCGCCGGCGCTGACCTCGTGACGGTGCTCGGCACGGCCGGAGACAGCACCATCATCGGAGCCGCCGCCGCCGCGACCAAGCACGGTAAGGGCATCGTCGTCGACCTGATCGGCGTTGCCGACAAGGTCACCCGCGCCCGCGAGGTCACCGCGCTCGGTGCCCAGTTCGTCGAAATGCACGCCGGACTCGACGAGCAGGCCGAGCCCGGATTCTCGCTCGCGAAGCTGCTCAACCAGGGCGAAACCGCCAAGGTTCCGTTCTCGCTGGCCGGTGGCGTGAGCCTGGCGACCATCGCCTCGGTGCAGCGCGCCGGCGCATCCGTTGCCGTTGCCGGCGGAGCCATCTACGGCGCCGATGACCCGGCTGCCGCCGCTGCCGCCCTGCGCGCCGCGATCATCTAGATTCGCGTCTTCTCGGTGCCGTTCCGCTTCGCGCGGGGCGGCACTTTCGCGTTAACGTCCCGGTCGCATCAAGCGGATGCCCGCGCCACGCGCCGCCGTGCGGTGGGCGCCGCTAGGCTGGTGGCGCCCAGACCAGGTGGCGGCACCGTCGCCGCGAGAGGACGCGCATCCCGCATGACCAGCACAATTTTCGACCGAGCCCGGCCCGCGGCATCCGTTGTCGCAGCCTCACTCGTCGGCACCCGGCAGGGCTCCTTCTGGCTCGACGACCTCGCGCCGCGTGCGAACTACCCTCGGCTCTCCGGCAACCTCAACTGCGACCTGGCGATCGTCGGCGGCGGCTACCTCGGCTTGTGGAGCGCGGTGCTGGCCAAGCAACAGAATCCGGCGGCGCGCGTGGTGCTGCTGGAGGCGCGCACGGTCGGCTGGGCGGCATCCGGTCGCAACGGCGGTTTCTGCGAGGCGAGCCTCACCCACGGCGAAGAGAACGGGCGCACGCGCTGGCCGCAGGAGATCGACCGGCTGACCGAGCTCGGTAATGAGAACCTCGACGAAATCGAGCGAGCCGTGGCCGCACTCGGCCTGGACTGCGATTTCGAGCGCACCGGCGCCATCGACCTCGCCATCGAGGACCACCAGATCGAGTGGCTGCGTGAGGAGACGACCGACGAGAACACCGTGTTTCTCGACCAGGCGGCCGTGCAGGCCGAGGTCGCGTCTCCGACCTACCTGGCCGGGGTCTGGCACAAGCGCAGCAATGCCCTCGTGCATCCGGGCAAGCTCGCCGCCGAGCTGGCTCGCGTGGCCACCTCCAGCGGGGTCGAAATCTTCGAGAACTCGCTCGTGCAGAACCTCGACACGACCGGACTGACCGCGGCGCAGGGCACCCGGGTTGTGACGGCGGGCGGCTCCGTGACTGCCCAGAAGACGGCTCTGGCCACAAACGTCTTTCCGTCGCTACTCAAGCGCAACAAACTCGCAACCGTGCCGGTCTACGACTACGTGCTCATGACCGAACCACTGAATGCCGACCAACTCGCCGCGATCGGCTGGCAGCACCGGCAGGGGCTCAGCGACCTGGCTAACCAGTTTCACTACTACCGGCTGAGCGCCGACAACCGCATTCTGTTCGGGGGCTACGACGCCGTCTATCACTACGGGCGTAAGGTGCGTAGCGGGTATGAGAACCGCCCCGAGACCTTCGCCAAGCTCGCGAGCCACTTCTTCACGACGTTTCCGCAGCTGGCCGGGGTGCGTTTCAGCCATAAGTGGGCCGGCGCCATCGACACCTCCACGCAGTTCTGCGCGTTCTTCGGCCAGGCGCGCGGCGGGCGCATCAGCTACGCGGCTGGATTCACCGGCCTCGGGGTCGGCGCCACGCACTTCGCCGCTCAGGTCATGCTCGACCAGCTGGCTGGCCGCGCCACCGAGCGCACTGAACTGGCCATGGTGCGCGGTCGTCCGCTGCCGTTTCCGCCGGAGCCGATCGCATCCGCTGGGATTCAGGCCACGCGCTGGGCGCTCAACCGGGCCGACCACAACCGCGGCAAGCGCAATGCCTTGCTGAAAACCCTCGACGCGCTGGGCCTCGGCTTCGACTCCTAGCCGCTAGGGCGTCAGCCGAGCAGCAACCGGCCGAGCTGGTCGGTCGAGTGCACGACCGCCGTAGCAGCCTCGGCCTCAGCCGGAGAGCCGTAGCCCCATTCCACCAGAATGGCCGGAATGCCGTTGGCCTGGGCGCCGATGGCGTCGTAGCTGCGGTCGCCGACCATGACGGCGCCGCTGGTGTCGACGCCGGTCGCGGCCAGCTGGGCGAGAGCCTCGGCGACGATGTCGGCTTTCTTGCTGCGGGTATCATCGGCGGAGGCACCGACCGTGGCCGTGAAATACTTCGCCAGGTCGAAGTGCGTGAGAATGGCGATGGCACTCAGCTCGGGCTTGCTGGTGGCGAGGGCGAGCGGGATACCCGTCGCGTGAATGCGCTCGAGTAGACCGGCGATGCCGGGAAAGACAGCCGTGTCGAGGGCAGCAGCGCCGTGATACTCAGCCCGATAGACCGCGATGGCCTCCACGGCTTCGTCTGCGGTCATTCCCGCATATTCCTGGAAGGCGTCGAACATGGGCGGTCCGACGTAGGCGAGCAGTTCGGCAGCGGACGGAACCGGACGCCCGAGCAGCGTGAAAGTGCGAGCCAGCGAGCTGGTGATCGCCGGGGCGGAATCGGTGATGGTTCCGTCGAGGTCGAAGAGAATGGCGCTCCAGGTGCGCGTCAATGTTGCGTTCATTCGGCATAGCCTAGGTGTTCTGGAGGCAATGTACCCCATTTGCCCATTCTGCTCAGCCTTTCCACGGTTAAACGCGGTCGAGGCTGCGCTGTCGATCGGCGTGACCGTGTTCGACCACGCCGACATCTACCGCCATGGCAAAGCTGAGACGGCGTTCGGCGAGGTACTGAAACGCTCGCCGGGACTGCGCGAGCGGATAGAGATCCAGACGAAGTGCGGCACCCGGCGCACATCGACCCGGTGCTCGGATCGAGCGACCCGGCGCGCATTCGCGCCTGCGGTGATGCCGCCGCGCAGGCTGCGGCGATGACCCGCGACGAATGGTTCGCGCTGTATATCGCGGCGCGCGGGCGGCCGCTGCTCTAGAAGAGCTTCGAGGCCGTGTCGTCGAGGCCGCGCATGGCGTCGTAATCCAGCAGAAGGCAGCGGATGCCGCGATCCTCGGCCAGCTTGCGGGCCTGCGGCTTGATTGTTTGCGCGGCGAACACCCCGGTCACAGGCGCCAGGTGCGGGTCGCGGTTCATCAGCTCGAGGTAACGGGTAAGCTGCTCGACCCCGTCGATATCGCCGTTGCGCTTCAGTTCTACCGCGACGGAACTTCCGGCGGCGTCTTGCGCGAGGATATCGACCGGCCCGATCGCCGTCATGTACTCGCGGCGCACGAAGGTGAAACCCGCGCCGAGCAGATGGATGTGCTCGGCCAGCAGCTTCTGCAGGTGCGACTCGGCGCCGTCCTTGATCAGGCCGGGGTCGATGCCGAGGTCGTGGGCGCTGTCATGCTGCACCTCGTAGACGCTGACGATGAGCTGGTCGGCGGTTTTGGCGTGGGTGACCGTCCAGAGGGCGGTGATTCCGGCATCCGCTTGGTCGTCGTCGGGCTCGGAAATGGTGACCGAGCAAGGCGGGCTCATCCAGTTGAGCGGCTTGTAGGAGCCGCCGTCGGAGTGCACGAGCACACTGCCGTCCGACTTGATCATGAGCAGGCGGGTGGCCAGCGGTAGGTGGGCGCTGAGACGCCCGGCATAGTCAACGGAGCATTTCGCAATTACAAGGCGCACCGGTCGAGTTTACGGGTTCTTGTCGTTGGTCGGCGTCAGGATCTCGCCGACGTAGATGACGGAGTTGCAGCTAAATCCGCCACTGGTGAGGTTCGATTCCAGCTGCCAGTAAGCCCGGCCGAAGCGCTCGCAGACCAGACCACCCACATCGCCCTCGACCGCGGTGTAGCGCAGCACGCCATCGGCATCCGTCTCGACCGTGCCCATGGCACCCTCCATCGCCCCGATGTCGACGATGGGATCCGGCGTGGGGGCGGGCGAGTGGGTCGGGGCGATTTCGGTCGGAGCGAGTTCGGGGGTGGCCTCCGCCGCGCACGCCGTCAGGAGCAGCGTTGCCGCAAGGGCGCTGATCAGAATCAGGGTTCGACTGTGAGGGTTTCGGGCCATCGGTCCAGCTTGGCAACCCGCACGCGCCGCTGCCAGTCGGCTTCTTGGGGGACGAGCGGTCAATCTCGGGCGGATGCCTTCGGCCGGGCGGCCGGGGCCGCCAGCCCCGCCAGCACCATCAGTACCAAGATCAGGTAGAGGGCATTGAGGATGCCCCAGGACTCGCCGAGCAGGCCGAGCACGGGAGGCCCGACCAGGAACGCGAAGTAGCCGATGATGGCCACCGCGCTCACCCGAGCCGCGGCGTTTTTGGTGTCGTCTGCGGCCGCGGACATGCCCACCGGAAACCCGAGCGAGGCGCCGAGGCCCCAGAGCACGGTGCCGACGAACACGAGCGGGGTGTTCGGCGCGAGGATGAACAGCACGAGCCCCGTAATGCCGATTCCCGCGCAGGCGCGCAGCACGACAACACGGCCGAACCGGTCGAGCACGGGCCCGCCGATGACGCGACCCACGGTCATCGCGGCCACGAATACGCCGAAGACAATCGCCCCGTCGGTGTTGCTGAAGCCGTGTCCATCGACCGAGGCGAGGGCGAGCCAGTCGTTCGCCGAGCCCTCGGCGAAGGTCATGCCGAGCACGATAACCCCGATCAGCAGCAGTTTGCGGTCGCGCCAGACGGCGAGGCTGTCCCGTAGGCGCTCGCGCCAGGCGCGTGGCGGGGCATCCGCTTTTTCGGTGCTTTCGACGCTCACCGGAAGAAACCGCACGGCCACGACGATCGTGCCGAGAACCAGCACGGCCATGACCAGCAGGTGCCAGAACACCGAGATATCCAGAGCGGATGCGGCGGCGCCGCCCAGCGCGCCGGTCACCGTTCCGAGGCTGAAGCAGGCGTGCATGAGCGGCATGAGCGTGCGGCCGATGGCGCGCTCGGCCGCTGCGCCCTCGACGTTCATCATGACGTCGAGGGATCCCACGCCGATGCCGAACACGGCGAGGGCCGCGAACACGAATGGGGCGGAGGGTACGAGGCTGACGCCGACGCCCATGAGCACGAGCCCGGTGGCCGACAGGGAGACGCTGACCAGCATGGCCCGGCGGGCGCCGAGGCGAGCGAGCATCCCGGCAGCGATGAGTAGCCCGATGACTGAGCCCGCCGAGAGCCCGAAAATGAGGATGCCGACCTGAATGGTGTCGAGCCCGAGGCCGTCGCGCACGGCGGGAACCCGCGACATCCAGCTGGCCAGGCCGAGCCCGGCCACGAAGAACGCGGCAAAGACGGCGTTGCGCCAGCCGATCAGAGCGGGGCGCGTGGTGGTCACGGGAAATTCAGAGGAGGTCATCGGGCACACGGGTTCTCAAGCGGCGGGCGGACGCCTCGACAGCGGGTGGGTGGAAGTCTTAACGCTACAACGAATAGCGCGCGCAGAACGAGAAATGGCACTCGGCGCGCGAGAGCCCGGCTGGTGCCCCCTGGCGCGGGGGCTGGGCTCGTGGGTGAGGTGCCAGAGCTTGCCCCATCAGGCTCGCGTGAGACGGCATATCGAGTGCACTCCTGGCGGTTCTCGCCCAGGACCTGGCTAACGCTTCTGTCTCAGGACATCCCTGACCGCTCCGCCTCGAGACCTCCCCGCACCCGACCGCATGACGCCGGAAGACCCCGCCGATTCGCTCCCCACAGCGACTTAGCGTAGCCTTACCTTAGTCGTTCAAAAACCCCGTCCTTGGAGTCCTATGCGCATCCCCCTCTCTGTCGCCGCGCTCGTTGCCGGCGCCACCGTTCTTGCCCTCGCCGGGTGCACGCAGGCCGCCGAGTCGACGGCAAGCACCGCAGACGGCGCCTTCACCCTGTACTCGGGTCGGGACGAAGCGCTCATCCAGCCGCTCATCGACCAGTTCGAGGAGCAGAGCGGCATCAGCGTCGAGGTGCGTTACGGCAACACCGCCGAGCTCGGCGCACTCCTGCTCGAAGAGGGCGACGCCACCCCCGCCCAGGTCTTTCTCGCCCAGGACGCCGGAGCGCTCGGCGCCCTCGCCAATGCCGACCTCTTCGCGACGCTGCCCGCAACAACGACCGATGCCGTTCCGGCCGGCTTCACCTCGACCGACGACACCTGGGTCGGCGTCACCGGCCGTGCCCGCGTGATCACCTACGACAGTGAAGCGCTCGCCGCAACCGACGTGCCAACATCCGTTGACGCGTTCACCGACCCGGCCTGGTCCGGAAAGTTCGGTATCGCGCCGACCAACGCGAGCTTCCAGGCCTTCGTCACCGCCTACCGGGTGCTGAACGGTGAAGAGGCCGCCGACGAGTGGGTCAAGGCCGTTGCCGCCAACAACCCGGTCATCTTCGACAACAACCGCGCTATCCTTGCCGCCGTCAACGACGGGGTCATCGAGGCCGGACTCATTAACCACTACTACTGGTTCGCCCAGGCCGCCGAAACCGGCGAGGCCAACATGCGCGCCCAGCTGTCGTACCCCGAAGCCGGCGACGCCGGATCCATCGTCAACGTCACCGGCGCCGGCCTGCTTGCCGGCGCAGCAGACGATGCCGACGCCCTCGAGTTCATCGACTACCTCGTGGGCGCCAAAGCGCAGCAGTACTTCGTCGACGAGACCTACGAGTACCCCCTGATCACCGGCATCGACGCCCCGGCCGGACTGCCGGCGCTCGACTCGCTGGTCAACCCCGACCTCGATCTGGCCGACCTCGACACCCTCGAAGACACCCAGGCCCTGCTCGGCAAGCACGGCCTGATCTAGCATTGAAGTAGTGAAGGCGCGGGTGCGGGCTCAGGTCGGCAGCCGCGCCCTACCCTCCAGCGCCTTCTCTCAACTGCTCATCACAGCGGATGCCCCCACTCCGCTCAGCGCGCGTCCCGCAGGGCCGCTCACATGACCGAGCTGCTCATTCCACCGCCCGAAACCGCCGTGCCGCGCCCGCCCGCCCGGTACCACTTCGGCGCGCCGCCCTGGCTGCTGGCGCTCGCCGCACTGTGCGCCGCGACTGCTGCCATCCCGCTGGTCTACCTGGTCGTGCGCACGACTGAGGCGGGGCTCACGGACCTCCTCGACACCCTGGTGCGCCCCAGGGTGCTACAGCTCACGGTCAACACGGTGCTGCTCGCCGCGGCCGTCACCCTGTCGTGCCTCGTGCTCGGCACGATCTGCGCCTGGATTCTCACGCGCATCCGCTTGCCGTTTCAGCGCACGCTGCTGCTGGCCTCGGCGCTGCCGCTCGCGGTGCCGAGTTACCTGGCTGCCTACGGCTGGCTGGTCTGGTTTCCGCACCTCAACGGGTTCTGGGCCAGCTGGTTCGTCATGACCATGGTCTGTACCCCCTACGTGACGCTGCCGGTCGCGGCGGCGCTGCGCGGGGCATCCGCTGATCTGGAATCAGTGGCCCGCACGCTCGGTCGCGGCCCGCTGCGTGCCTTCGCGGCCGCGACCTGGCCGCAGATTCGCCCGGCCGCGATCGCCGGGGCGCTGCTCGTCTGCCTCTACTCGCTGAGCGACTTCGGACTCGTCTCGATGCTGCGGTTTCAGACGCTCACCTGGGGAATCAACGCCGCCTACGGCGCGAGTTTCGACCGCAACCAGGCCGCGCTGCTCGCCCTCGTGCTTGTCGTGCTCGCGCTCGTGGTCGTGGCCGGCGAACGCCGCAGCCGCCGTCAGGTCGGCGGCATTCCCGGGCGCAGCACCATGCCGGCCAGAGCCCCCGGCAAGACGGGCCCGCTCTTCGCCGCGGTGCTGCTCGCCGCACCGATCGCCGGGGTGGTGGTTCCGGTGGTCGGCTTGCTCAGCCGCCTGCTCGAAGCCGAAACCCTGCGCGCCATCGACGTTCCACGACTGGTCGAAGCCATCGGAGCGACCCTGGGGCTCGCCCTCGCCGCCGCCGTGGTGGCCGTGTTCGTCGCGCTGCCGATCGCCGCGCTCGCCGCCCGTTACCAGGGGCGCCTGGTGGCCGTGATCGAGGCCGTCGGCTTTCTCGGCCACGCCCTGCCCGGCATTGTCGTTGGCCTGTCCCTCGTGTTCTTCGCGCTCGCCGCGGTTCCAATGTTCTACCAAACCTCCGTTGTGCTGGTCTTCGCCTACGTCGTTCTGTTCATGCCGCGCGCCATCGGCAGCATGCGCAGTGGGATCGCGGCGGTGCCCGCGAGCCTCGGCGACGTGTCGCGCATGCTCGGCCTCTCGCCCTTTCAGACCTGGTGGCGGGTGACCGCGCGCCTCGCGCTGCCCGGCATCGCGATCGGTGCACTGCTCGTGGCTATCTCGGCCATGAAAGAATTGCCAGCGACGCTGCTGCTGCGGCCGACGGGCGCGTCCACGCTCGCCACCGAGTTGTGGAGTCGCACGGCCCTGTTCGAGTTCGGCGCTGCAGCGCCCTACGCGGCGGCGCTCGTGCTCGTGGCGATGGTGCCCGCGATGCTGCTTTCCGGCATCCGCGGTACGGCAAGGGAGAACTGATGGGCTGGGTTGCGATCGACGGGCTGCGCGTCGCCTACGGTGACACGCGGGTGCTCGACGACGTCAGTTTGCGCATACCGCGCGGCAGTCTCGTCGCTGTTCTCGGCCCGAGCGGATGCGGCAAGACCACCCTCCTGCGCGCGGTCGCCGGTTTGTTGCCGGTCACCGCCGGCACCATCACGGTTGGCGGACGCCTCGTCACCGGCCCCGGCGTGCAGCGCGCGCCGGAGAAACGCGGAATGGGTTGGGTTCCGCAGGACGCCTCGCTGTTTCCGCACCTCACGGTGGGCGAGAACATCGGCTTCGGACTGCCCCGCACCAAGCAGAGCGACGACCTGTATTGCGAACCCGGCGAGGCTCCCGGGGGAGTCGCCGGGCTGTTCGCCGGTTTCACCCGGCGCGGGCGTGCGAACCGGGCAAGGCCGGCGTCGTCGCCCGTCCGCCCGCTCATCGGCGGGCCGGGTTCCGTCCCTGCTGCGCCGGGGCGCGGCCCCGCCTCCGGTACACCGGGGCACACCCACCTCGCGCCGGCGCCGATCACTCCCGACCGCAGCCGCCAATACAGCCGCGCCGCTCGCATCGTTGAGCTCGCCAGCCTGGTCGGCCTGTCCGACCTGGTAGACCGTGCCCCCTCGCAGCTCTCCGGCGGTCAGGCCCAACGCGTGTCGCTGGCCCGAGCGCTGGCCCCCCGCCCCGACCTCATGCTGCTCGACGAACCGTTTGCGGCCCTCGACCCGCTGTTGCGTTCGGCCCTGCGCACCGAGGTCGCGGCCCTGCTGCATGCCCAGCACAACACGAGCCTGCTCGTGACCCACGACCAGGAAGAGGCGCTCTCGCTCGCCGACTTCGTGGCCGTCATGCGCGGCGGCGAGATTTTGCAGTTCGGCACCCCAGCGGATGTCTACGAACGCCCGGTCGACCCCTGGGTCGCCGGGTTCGTCGGCGACACCGTCGAGCTCGACGGCATCTGGCGGGGTGGCCGCGTCGACTGCGCGCTCGGCTCGCTCCCGGCGGACTGGATGGGCGCACCGAGCGACGTGGGCGCAGCATCCGCTCCCGCCGACGGACCGAGCGTACGCGTGCTGCTTCGCCCCGAATGGTTGACCCTCGCCGAGCCCGCAGCCGACTCGAAAACGGATGCCGTCACCACAGCCATCGCGTACGCCGGCCACGACGCCCTGGTGAGTTTCACCCTCCCGGGCGGCCTCGTCGTGCGCGCCCGCGTCGCTGCCCCCGACCTGCCGCGCGTCGGCGACCGGGTCACCCTGGGCGTGCGCCAGAACGCCCTCGCCTACCCGCTCGCGTAGCTCACTGTGCAAAGAACCGGCCTGCGGAGGCGGCTGGTAGACCCAGGGTCAGGCGGCCGGGAAATAAAGGGTCGACACGATTGAATCAAATCGGAGCGCCGATATGGCGACCTGAAGTACCTGGGTCGCAGTATTTCCGGCGCAAGACACCGTCATGTCTCCGCCCCCACTCGGCATCGTCAGCAGTGTGGTCGAGGAAAAGGAGGTCATGGGTCCGGTAGTAGAGAACGGTGCGATGAATTGACCGCGCCAAGTAGAGCCACCGTCAATCTGGCAGACTCCCGCCGCACCGGCTTCGCCGACCAGCTCACTGGCAGCGGTTTGGTCCACGGCTCCTGTGGGCGTGCAACCTAGCAATGACCGTGCAAGGAATGCAACGGCACCCGTACCGAGAAACTTCGTCTTTTGACTCAGACTCCTTAAACTACAGACGAGGCAAATGGGTATCGACACATTAGGCGTGGTCGATGCATTTCGACCCTCCCGCCGCCCTGCCTCCGCTCACTAGAGTGAGCTTGCTCGCACCCGAAGCGGCGGGAAAAAACTCGAAACGAGGCTCCATGGCCGGCGGGCTGGATGCGCACGCCAAATTTGAGCGACGTGGGCGTAGCATCCGTTCCCGCCGACGGAACCCCGGTGTGCGCCAGAGCGCCCTCGCCTATCCGCTGGCGTAACCCGAGCACGTATCGCGCCGTCGTTTGCTGATCTCGCGCTTTTAGGACTGGAAATCGATTATTTCTTCGAAATTACGTAAGGGCGTCACGAGGCTACGAGACTACGAGGCTACGAGGCTACGAGGCTACGAGGATTCGTGACGAGTAGTCAGCGGCGCACTCACTAGCTACTGCGCCGCTGCAAGGGACGACGGGGATGTTTTCGTGAAGTGTGTCCGCGATGTGCTTCTGAGTTTTACTCGCTTTTGTGTTCGATTTGCGGTAGAATTGCCGTGAAGGAGGCACTGGCGCCCATGTTCATGGAGAACCCGAGTGAGACCCGTTCGAACCCCGTTATCGAGGCGGTCGAACAGGCACGGGGCATTCTTCTGGACGCGTTGGACGGGGTGTCGTTCGGGCTGCTCGGCGATGAAGAGTCGTTGAGCATGCTGCTCGCACTGGAGAGCGTGGGCCGGGTCGTCGACGGTGCCCGAGTGCTCTCCACAACCGACGTACTGCGCCGCTCCGAGTACTTTGACGCTGCGGCCGCACAGGCTGCCGCCCAGGCTGCGGTTGCCCAGGCTGGGGTTGATCAGGCTGGGGTTGATCGGAGCGCCGCCACCCAGAATGCCAGCGCGCGGAATGCCGGTGCCGAGACTGCTGGTGCGGGGAACGCTGGCGGGGAGAATTCTGGCGCGGATTCCGTGACGCCGGACAGTGCTGCGCCAGCTTCGGCAGTGGTTTCGAGCGTGGCCGGCGGTGCGGCAGCGCTGGCGGCGCCGACACTGGCGCGGCGGCTGGGCTGTCGCAGCGGGGCCGAGCTGGTCTGCACCCTCGCCCGCATCTCCCGCAGTGAAGTACGGCAGCGGGCCACGCTCGGTGAGAAAGTTGGCCAGCGGATGCTCCTCGGCCGCCCCCTCACCGCCACCTATCCTGTTCTCGGTGACGCACTGCAGGGCGGGGCGCTCGGGGTGGAGCAGGCGCGGGTGATCGTTCAGGTGCTCGACGGGCTCCGCTCCGAGGTGCTGGCCCCAGACCTCGACCGGGTCGAACGCTCCCTCGTCGCGAGTGGGTCCGGTGCGATCACCCCGGAGACTGAGGGGCTGCCGGGGGCGGGGATCGCGTTCTCGCCGGAGTTGTTGCGGCAGCAGGGCATCCAGTGGAAAGCACGCCTCGCCCCCGACGGTTCGGCGCCCGGCGAGACCCCGACCGAGCGGCGCAGCTGGCTCACCTTCGGCACCCTGGCCAACGGCGGCTACAGCCTCAACGGCTGGTTCACCACCCTGGACCGGGCCATCATCGGCAACGTCTTCGACACGTATCTCTCCGCCGCAGCGGCGAACCCGGTCCCCGGTGCCACCGACACTCCCTCCCCCGACACCGCCCGAGTCGTCGACGCCACCCTGGCGCCCGATGTGACACCGTGTGCCCGGGTCGAGTTCCGTGAAACCGAGCACGATGGGCACGACAACTGCGGCACACCACCGAAGGGAACCAGCACCGCGGTGAACACGTCGGGCCGAGCAGGGGAAGCCTGCGTGCCGGGCAAGGCAGGAGTCGAACGGGGCTCCGACCCGCCCGACCCGCTCAATCCCGACCCGCCCGACCCGCTCAGTCCCGCTGCGCTCAGTCCGTGTCCGCAGCAGCCCGACGACATCCGCTCCCGTAGTGAGAAGCAGGCCGGCATCCTCCGCGCCGTGTTTGAAGCCGCCGCCCGACACCCGGGCACCCCGACGATGGGCGGAGCCGCCCCGACCGTGCTCGTGCACATCAACATCACCGACCTCCTCGACGGCCGCGGCGCCGGCTGGATCGACGGCATCGACGGCGCGCTCAGCCCCGGCCAGGTCGATGAGTTGATCTGCGCCGGCGGCTACCAGCCCGTGCTGTTCGGCCACACCGGCACCATCCTGCACCTCGGCCGCAGCAATCGATTCTTCACCGCTACACAACGCCGAGCCCTGGCGGCTCGGGACGGTGGTTGTGTCATCCCTGGCTGCACCGTGCCGCCCCACTTCACCCAAGCCCACCACGTCACACCGTGGAGCCAGGGCGGCCTCACCGATATCGATAACGCCGTGCTGCTCTGCAACGCCGCCCACAGCAGTATCGAAACATCCGGCTGGGACATTCAGATGCGCGGCGGCCGCCCGTGGATCCGCGGACCCCTCGCCTTCGACCCCACCCAAATCTGGCGCCCCGCCGGCCAGAATCGCGCCGCCACCCCCGCGGAGAAACCCACCTGGGAAAAGTAGCGCCCGTCGCACGGGCAGCGCACCCGACGCAGCGCTGGCAGGGCACGGGCACGGGCGCGCGTGCCGCAATCCGCCACAGTGACCCAGCAGCCTAGCCGAAGCCCCGAACGGGGGACCTTCGACCCTCGCTCCCACACAGCGCCGCTGACTAGAGTGAGCCTGCCAGCGCGATGAAAGCGCGCAAAAAACTTGAAACGAGGCACCATGGCCGGCCACACGAACGCCCCCGGGCAGTCGGTGACCAGCCGGGTGCTGAGCATTCTGGCGGCGTTTGAACACAGCGCATCCGCTCGGTCGTTATCGGAGATCAGCCGCGAGAGCGGGCTGCCGCAGAGCACCGCACACCGCCTGCTCGGCGAGCTCGAGACCTGGGGCGCCGTGCAGCGGGATGCCCAGGGCCGCTACCAAATCGGCCTGCGCCTCTGGGAACTCGGCCAGCACGCCGGCCGCAAACTGCGGGATGTGGCCCGGCCCTACCTGCAGGACCTGTTCGGCTTGACCCAGGAGACCGTACACCTCGCCATTCGCGACGGCGCCGAGGTGCTCTACATCGACCGGGTCTATGGCAGCCGGCGCGTGCCGCAGGCCAGCCGGGTCGGCGGTCGTCTGCCGCTGCACGCCACCGCGGTGGGCCGGGCCATTCTGGCCTTCGAAGAGGAATGGGTGCAGAACGCCGTGCTCGACGGCGAACTCGTGCGCCGCACGCCGCTGACCAAGACCGATCCGGCCGAGCTGCGCCGGGAGCTCGGCAAGATTAGCGAAATCGGTTTCGCCCTCGCCTCCGAAGAAGTACGACAGGGCTCGTGCTCGCTCGCGGTGCCGGTGTTTCAGGCGCCGGGCAAGATTTTCGGGGCGCTCGGCATTGTGCTGCCCACCTCGCGGGCGCACCAGTTGGAGCGCTACCTGCCGGTTCTGCAGGGCACGGCGCAGCGCATCCAAGCCGGAATCGCGCACCTGCCACCGGCCACCCTGCGCCTGCCGGCCAGCGTGGCGAAACCCACTCAGCCGTGAAGCCACTTCCATCCAGTGGGACACTCCGGTGATCGAAGCTACCGCCGCGTCTTAGATAGATCTCGTCGACCTCAAAGTTGAGAAAAGCAAACCAAGGAGCCATCGTGACCGCGCAATTCGCCCTCGCCCATCCGGCCGCCGCGACCGGCCAATGCCCGGTCGCGCACGGTGCCTCAGAACACGGTGTCCCAACGAAGAACCACGGCTATGCCCCCTTCGCGATGACTGACCCGTTCCCCTCCTACGCCGCCCTGCGCGAGAACGAACCGGTCATGTTCGATGAGGAGCTCGGCTACTTCATCGTGTCCCGCTACGACGACGTCAAGGCCACCTTCGACAACTGGCAGGTCTTCAGCAGCGAGAATGCCCAGGCCCCGGTGCGGCCCCGCGGCGCAGCGGCCACCACGATCATGAACGATGGCGGCTTCACCGCCTACTCCGGCCTGAGTGCCCGCATCCCCCCGGAGCACACCCGCTTGCGCGCCATCGTGCAGAAGGAATTCACGCCGCGCCGCTACAAGAAGCTCGAACCCACCATTCGCGAGAACACGGCACGCCTGCTCACGCAAATGCTGTCTCACCCGGATGCCCGCGGCGACTTCCTCAAAGACGTCGCGGTGGACATCCCCACCATCACCATCCTCGGACTGCTCGGCGTCGGCCCCGAGATGGTCGCGACCTACAAGAAGTGGTCCGACTCCCGCGCCGCCATGACCTGGGGCGACCTGACGGACGACGAGCAAATTCCGCACGCGCACAACCTCGTGGACTACTGGACCGAGTGCCTGCGCCTCGTGAAGAACGCCCACGACCAACTCGAGAACAACGAAAACGGCGACAACCTCGTCTTCGACCTCGTGCAGGCGCAGTCCACCGGCTCCGAGATCTCCGACCACGAGATCGCCTCGGTCTGTTACAGCCTGCTCTTTGCCGGCCACGAGACCACGACAACACTGATCTCGAATACCATCCGCGAACTGCTCGCCCACCCCGCCGAGTGGCAGAAGCTGATCGACGACCCGAGCCGCATCCCGACCGCGATCGACGAGACGCTGCGCTTCTCCCCGAGCATCGTCGGCTGGCGGCGCAAGGCACTCGAAGACACCGAGATCGGCGGCGTAAAGATTCCGGCCGGGTCGAACATCCTCTTGCTGATGGGCTCGGCCAACCGCGACCCCGGCACCTTCGAGCAGCCAGAAACCTTCGACATCAACCGGGTCAATGCCCGCAACCACCTGTCGTTCGGCTTTGGCATCCACTACTGCCTCGGCAACATGCTCGCCAAGATGCAAGACAAAATCGTCGTCGAAGAGACCCTCAAAGCGGCACCGGGGCTGCGCCTGATCGACACCGAAAAGATCGAGTTCGGAGACAACCTGTCGTTCAGGGCGCCCACCTCGGTGCCCGTCACCTGGGGAGAAAATAAATGACCACCACACCGTACATTCAGTTTTTCGACGGCACGGATGCTCCCCGCCACGACCTGCTCGGCGGCAAGTGCGCCTCGCTGGTCGCCCTCACCCAGGCCGGCATGCCGGTGCCGCCCGGCTTCGCCATCACCACCGCCTCCTACGACGCGTTCATCGCCGCCGCCGGGATCGAACAGGACATCCACTCGATGCTGGCCAGCCTCGACGCCGACGACGTGGCCGAGGTCGATCGGGTCTCGGCCCAGCTGCGCTACGAGATCGAGAGCCGTCCGGTGCCCGCCGCCGTGCGCGCCGACTTCGTTGCCGCCTACCACGCACTTCAGGCGCGGTTCAGCGAACCGGTTCCGGTGGCCGTGCGCTCCTCCGCGACCGCCGAGGACCTGCCAGACGCGAGCTTCGCCGGCCAGCAGGACACCTATCTATGGCTGAACGGTATCGACGACGTCACCGAGCACATCCGTCGCTGCTGGGCCTCACTGTTCACCTCCCGCGCGATCACCTACCGGCTCAAGAACAACATCCCGGGCGAGGGCCTCTCCATGGCCGTCGCCGTGCAGAAGATGGTCAACGCCCGCGCTGCCGGCGTCGCCATCACCATGGATCCGACCACCGGCGACCGCTCCAAGATCGTCATGGAGGCCTCCTACGGCCTCGGCGAATTGGTCGTCTCCGGCCTGGTCACCCCCGACAACGTCACCGTCGACAAGATCATGCTCATGGTCGTCAAGCGCGTGATCGGCGATAAGCACGCCGAGCTCGTGCCCGATGCGGCCAACGGGGCACTGGTCGAACTCGAGGTGTCGGCCGCTCGCCGCGGGGTGCTCTCGATCAGCGAGACCGAGATCACCGCCATCGCGACCATCGCCAAGAAGGCCGAGAAGCACTTCAAATGCCCGCAGGACATCGAGTGGGCCCTCGACCGCGACCTGCCCGATGGCCAAAACCTATTGCTGCTGCAGTCCCGCCCCGAGACCGTGCATTCTTCGCGCAGTTCAGATACGCGAACGGATGCCGTTGCCGTCGCCCCCACCGCCGGGTACGGCATCGAGAGCATCACCCGATCACTTCTGGTGCAGGCCGGCAAACCAACGATATAAACCCGACCTGCGCCATCCGCTTGGAAAGTCATTTCACCCGCGCACCACCTTCGAGAACGGTTTTCTTATGACAGAGAAGTCATTTCCCAGCCCCTATGACCAGGCCCCGGCCCAGGGCGCCGAGGGCTGGAAAGAGCTGTACGCCTACAACCTGGTGTTCCAAGAGAACCGCCGCGAGGTCGAAGAGGCCAAGTTCTGGTTCTGCGACAGCCAGCACTGGCCCACCGTGACCAAGCCGTTCGAGACCATCGGTTTCGAGTTCGCCGTGTCGTGCCTCGGCCAGTACAACACCCGGCACCTGCTCATTCCGCCGGCGAACGGCATTGAGTTTCGCATTCACAACGGCTACGTCTTCATGTCGCCGGTGGGCGTGCCCGAGGCGGAGATCGCCCCCCGCGTGCCCGAGTTCATGGCGCGGGCCGGCCACTACTTTCAGAACTGGGAGACCCTGCTCGAGCAGTGGCAGGGCAAGATTCGCGGCACCATCGACGAGCTCGGCGCACTGAACTTCGACGCCCTTCCCGACAAGGTCGACATCGATGACGTCACGAGCGGCAAGGGCACCGGCCCGAACAACGACCTGCTCGCCCAGTACGACGCGCTGATCGCGCTCACCTACCGCGCCTGGCAGTACCACTTCGAGTTTCTCAATCTCGGCTATGTGGCCTACCTCGACTTCTTCAGCTTCTGCAAGGAGGTCTTCCCAGGCATTCCCGACCAGGCCGTCGCCAAGATGGTGCAGGGCGTCGATATGGAACTGTTCCGACCCGACGACGAGCTCAAGAAGCTCGCCAAGCTGGCCATCGAACTGGGCCTGACCGGCCTGTTCGGCAACACCGCGAACCCGGAACAGACCCTCGCTGGCATTGCGGCCGCCACCGGCGGTGCCGCCTGGATCGCCGCCTTCGACGAGGCCAAGGACCCGTGGTTCAACTTCACCGTCGGCAACGGTTTCTACGCCCACGACAAGTACTGGATGGACCACCTCGAACTTCCGCTCGGCTACATCAGCGACTACATCGGGCGGTTGCAGGCTGGCCAGACCATCGACCGCCCGGTCGCCGAGCTGGTCGCCGAGCGCGACCGCATCACCGAGGAGTACTCGGAGCTGCTCACCGCCGAACAGCTCGCCGCGTTCGAGGGCAAGCTCGGCCTGGCCCGCCAGGTCTACCCCTACGTCGAGAACCACAACTTCTACATCGAGCACTGGACCATGGGCGTGTTCTGGCGCAAGGCCCGCCAGCTCTCAGCGATGCTGCAGGAGCAGGGCTTCTGGCCAACGGCCGACGGGATGTTCTTCCTCCGCCGCGACGAGGTGCGCGAGGCCCTGTTCGACTACGTCACCGGTTGGGCGGTCGGCGCACCCGCGATCGGCCCGTCGTACTGGCCCGAGGAGGTCGAGCGTCGCCGCGTCATAGTGGATGCCCTGCAGCAGCAGCGCCCGCAGCCAGCCCTCAACACCCCGCCGGCCGTCATTACGGAACCGTTCACCCTCATGCTCTGGGGCATCACGAGCGACCAGATCAAGAACTGGCTCGGCGATTCCGACGCGCCAGAGGGAGAGTTCCGCGGTATGGCGGCCTCGAGTGGTGTGGCCGAAGGGCCGGCCCGCGTCATTAGCAGCTCGGACCAGCTCTCCGAGGTGCAGGAGGGCGACATTCTCGTCGCCCCCGTGACAGCACCGTCGTGGGGTCCGATCTTCGGCAAGATTCGTGCCACGGTCACCGACATCGGCGGCATGATGAGCCACGCGGCCATCGTCTGCCGGGAATACGGCATGCCGGCCGTCACCGGAACCGGCACAGCCTCGTCGCAGATCGTGACCGGGCAGTGGCTGCGTGTCGACGGCAATAACGGAACTGTGACCATCGTGCTTGATCATGTTGCTGAGGACCACGCGCACGACCTGAGCCTGGCCGGCGACGCGGCGATCCAGCTGGAAGACGCACTCGAAGGCAGCCATGCCTGATCCGCGCACGGACCAGCCCGCCACTCGCGTTCCTAGTGCGGGCGCGAGAACGGTGCTGATCACCGGCGCCGCCGGCGGGCTGGGCCGTGCCTTTGCCCTGGGCTTCGCAGCCCAGGGCGACCGGGTGGTCGTCGCTGACACCAACTTGGAGGGCGCGCAGCAGACCGTGGCGCTCCTTGAAGCGGCCGGCGGCACCGCCCTCGCCCTCCAGGCCAACGTGACGCAGCTGGGCTCCGTCACCCAGCTCGCAGCGGATGCCTCAGCCTTCGCGAGCGACGGCAAGATCGACGTCATCATCAACAACGCGGCGATCTACGCCACCATCACCCGGTCGCCCTTCGAGGAGATCGACGTGGACGAGTGGGATCGCGTGATGGCCGTGAACCTCAAGGGCCCGTGGCTGGTCACCCGCGCCTGTTCCCCCTACCTGGCCGACGGAGCCGCGGTGATCAACCTGTCGAGCGCGACCGTGCTCAGCGGATCCGCCCAGTGGGCGCACTACGTGGCGTCGAAGGGCGGCGTGATTGCCCTCACCCGGGTGCTCGCCAAGGAGCTCGGCGACCGCAATATCACCGTGAACGCGATCGCTCCCGGCTTCACCCTCACCGAGGCCAGCTACGGCCTGATCGAGGGAGCCGCCGAGTACGGCGTCGACCGCGGTTCGATCAAACGGGCCAGTGAGCCCGCCGACATCGTTGGGGCCGCCCTGTTTTTGGCCGGCCCCGGCTCCCGCTACATCACCGGCCAGACCCTCGTGGTCGACGGTGGCCGACAGTTTCTGTAAGGAGATAAGAATGCCTTCCGTAACCTACATATCCGCCGCCGGCAGTGAAACGGCCGTCGCGGGATTCGCCGGCGACTCTGTCATGGAGACCGCCGTGCGCAACGGTGTTCCCGGCATCGTCGCCGAGTGCGGCGGCAGCCTCTCCTGCGCCACCTGCCACGTCTTCGTCTGCGCCGACAGCGTCTTCCCTCCAATGGAAGACCTCGAAGACGACATGCTCGACGGCACCGCCGTCGACCGCGAGGCTAACTCCCGGCTCTCCTGCCAGCTCAAGCTGAGCGACGTCGATATTCGCGTGACCACCCCCGAAACGCAGGTGTAGCGATGACCGGCACCGGAACATCCGCTCACGCATCACAAGCGCGAGGCACTCTTATTATTGGCGCCTGCCAGGCCGGCGTGCAGCTCGCCTCGAGCCTGCGCGAGCTCGGCGACACCGAGCCCATCGTGCTCGTCGGCGAAGAACCGCACGCGCCGTACCAGCGGCCGCCGCTGTCGAAAGCGTTCCTCAAGGGCGAGGCCACGGCCGATTCGCTCACCTTTCGCACCCACGAGTTCTACTCCGAGCACAACATTGAACTTGTCACGCGGGAACGCATCGTGTCGATCGAGCGTGATGCGACCGGCGGGGTCGCCACGGCCGAATCCGGTCGCCGTTTCGAATTCGCCCGGCTCGCGCTCACCACGGGCGCCGTTCCGCGCCAGATTCCGTTCGAGGGCAGCGAACTCGAAGGCGTCAGCTACCTGCGCACCGCAACGGATGCCGCCCTGCTCGAACAGAGACTGGCCACAGCTTCCGACGTGGTCGTGGTCGGCGGCGGGTTCATCGGCCTCGAGGTAGCGGCCGGAGTCCGCGCCGCAGGCAAGACCGTGACCGTGCTGGAGGCGGCTCCCCGACTCGTCGGCCGAGCCGTCTCCGAAGCGACGAGCGCGTTCTACCTCGCGGCGCATCGGCGGCGCGGCACCCGGGTGGTGTTGAACGCCCAGGTCGTTCGCTTTCTCGGCCAGCACGATCGGGTGACCGGGGTTGAACTGGGCTCCGGCGACGTGATCCCGTCCGACGTCGTACTCATTGGCGTCGGCGTCATCCCACGCACCGAACTCGCCGAACAGCTCGGGCTCGTCATCGACAACGGCGTCGTCGTCGACGCGAGCGCGCTCTGCTCCGACGGCCTTACCGTCGCCGCGGGAGACTGCGCCAACCTGCCAAACCCCTCGCTGACGCCCGGCGGCATCCCGCGCCTGCGCCTGGAAAGCGTGCAGAACGCGGTCGAACAGGCCAAGGTCGCCGCCGCGACGCTGCTCGGTCTGCCCGCCGAATACTCCACCGTGCCGTGGTTCTGGAGCGACCAGGCCGACCTCAAACTGCAGATCGCCGGCCTCAGTGGCGGCCACGACCAGATCATACTGCGCGGTGACCCCGAGACGGAGAAGTTCTCGGTGCTGTACTACCGCGCCGGGCAACTCATCGCCGCCGACTGCGTGAACCGGCCGCTCGACTTCATCGCCGTGCGCGCCATGCTGCACTCGGGGCAGCACCTGCCGGCAGACCGCGCCGACGACCTGTCGCTGCCGCTGAAGAAACTGTTCCTTCCTGCCGTGCCCGTTTTGATCGGAAAGTGACCCCATGACACTGCAGACCGAAGAACTCGTCGACACCTCGCCCATCGCGGCCGGCGTGACCTCCATCGACCTCAACGCCCTCTGGAGGGCCGTGCGGCCGGAAATGCGCTCACGCTCGAACGACATCCACATCCCCATCTCGTTCGCGTTCGCCGAGCGTCTCTGCCTGGCCTACCCCGAAGCGGATGCCCTCGTAGTGCGCGTGGCCATCCTGCTGCATGACACCGGCTGGGCCCGGGTGGACGAGACCAAAATCATCTCCGAGGGGTTCGGCGCCAACTGGCGGCAGGCGGACATCCGCTACGAGCACGAGATCAAGGGCTGCGAGATCGCCCGCGAGGTGCTGCCGGCCCTCGGCTACGACCTGGACTTCGTGGCCCGCGTCACCGACATCATCGACGGGCACGACACCCGCCCGGAGAGCTATTCGATCGAGGATTCCCTGGTGCGCGACGCTGACCGCCTGTGGCGCTTCACCACCACCGGAATCGCGCTCGCCTCGGGTTGGTTCGGCCAGGAGCCATCCGCTTACTGCCGGCGCCTGCGCACCGATATCATCCCCGAGCTGATCACCGCGGCCGCTCATGAGATGGCGCTCGCCGAACTCGAACGTGCCGAGGCCCTGCTGCAAACGGATGTCCTTGCCAGCGGCGTCGACGCGCCCGCCCTCGACGGGAGCGGCGCGTGACCAGCCTGGTTGACGCTCAGCCGGTGACCGCCAACCTGCCCTACCGGCACACCGACGACCTGTTCATTGACGGCGACTGGACGCCGGCCACCGGCACCGGTCGAACCCTGGTGACCAACCCGGCAACGGAAGAGGTCTGGGGGTCGGTGCCGCAGGCATCCGCCGCCGATCTTGACCGGGCGGTCGCGGCTGCGCGTCATGCCTTCAGCGGATGGCGTGCCCTGACTCCCACAGACCGCGCTGGCTTTCTGCTGCGGCTGGCCGACGAGGTCGAGAAGCGCGCCGAGGCGATCTCGCACACCAACACCTGGGAGAACGGGTCGCCGGTCGCGGAATCCAGCCGGGCCGCCGGCAACGCCGCCTCGATCTTTCGCTACTTCGCCTCGCTCGCCGGCCTGCTCGAAACGCCGGACGTTCGCCCGTTTCCCGACGGGTCGGGCGAGACCGTGGTGCGGCAGGACCCGATCGGCGTCTGTGCGCTGATCGCGCCGTGGAACTTTCCGATCAACCTCGTTGTCGCCAAGCTCGCCCCGGCCCTGATGGCCGGCTGCACCGTCGTGATCAAGCCGGCCTCGCCGACCCCGCTCTCGGTGCGGCTCATTGTCGATGCAGCTGTGGCCGCGTGCATTCCGCCCGGGGTGATCAACCTCGTCACCGGGCCCGGCTCGTTCGGCGACGCGCTGGTGAAGCACCCCGGCATCGACAAGGTGGCCTTCACCGGGTCGACCCCGGTCGGGCGCACGATCGCCGGGGCCTGCGGCACACTGCTGCGACCGGTCACGCTCGAACTGGGCGGAAAGTCGTCCGCGCTCGTGCTGCCCGACGTCGACCTCGACGCGCTGTCGAAAGTTTTGATCCGCACCTGCATGCGCAACACCGGGCAGACCTGCTACATCTCGACCCGCATTCTCGCGCCGGCCGAGCGCTATGACGAGCTCGTCGACATGGTCACCGCCACCATCGCGGCCGCCAAACAGGGCGATCCGATGCAGCCCGACACTGTTTTCGGACCGGCCGCCACGCGCGCCCAGGAGCAGACCGTGCGCGAATACCTGCGCAGCGGCGCGGCCGAAGGCGCCCGCGCAACGACCGGCGGCGACGTACCATCCGACTTTGATCAGGGATTCTTCGTGAAGCCCACGGTGTTCGCCGATGTGACGCCCGACATGCGCATCGCCAGGGAGGAGATCTTCGGCCCGGTGCTGTCGATCCTGCGCTACTCCTCGATCGACGAGGGGGTGGCGCTCGCCAACAACACGTCGTTCGGGCTGGGCGGCACGATCTTCTCCGCGGACCCCGACCGGGCGTTCGCGCTCGCCTCGCGCCTCGACACCGGCTCGGTGGGGCTCGGCTTCTTCGCCTCAAATCATGCGGCGCCGTTCGCCGGGCGCCACGATTCTGGCCTCGGCGCCGAGTTCGGGCCGGAGGGTCTGAAGGCCTATCTCGTGCCGCAGTCGGTGCACCGCCGCATCCGCTGACCTCTACACCGGGAAACCTGAACAATCCCACATTCAGAGAGTCGCACGGCGCCGGCTCGCGCATGTGCCACCCTTAGGAATAAATAAAGTTTCGGTCGCGCGCCTAATGCAGTTGTAGCCAAGCCAATGGAGGCCTGATGAACGAGCGCAATCCCTATTCGGTCATGAGGCGCAAACCCATTACCGACATTGGCAATGAGGCCGCCAAGAACGGTCTCTTCAAGAGCCTCGGACTCTGGCAGCTCACCGCGATCGGCGTCGGCGGCATCATTGGAATCGGTATTTTCACCCTCGCTGGACTCGTTGCGAACGGCGGCCCGGACGGCGAAGGCGCAGGTCCGGCCGTGCTTATCTCGTTCTTGATCGCCGGACTCGCGAGCGCCGCCGCGGCCCTCAGCTACGCGGAGTTCGCCGGAATGATTCCTCGCGCCGGCTCTGCGTACACCTACGGCTATGTCGCCCTCGGTGAGATCGTCGGCTGGTTCATCGGCTGGGATCTGCTGCTCGAGTACATCGCGATCGTCGCCGTCGTCGCGATCGGCATCTCGGGGTACTTCACCGAGTTCATGAGTGGCATCGGCATCGACGTTCCGACCTGGATGCAGGGCACCCCCGATACCCTGGACGGCGGCCTGATCAACCTGCCCGCCATCGTGGTGTGCGTGCTCGTGACGTTTATCCTCAGCCGTGGAACGCAGACCTTCGGCCGCTTTGAGCTCGTCGCCGTAGGGCTCAAGGTGCTGTTGATCCTCGCCATCATCGCGCTGGGGTTCTTCTACATCAACACCCAGAATTACGTTCCATTCTTGCCGAACGGGTTCGGCGCGGTCTTCACCGGCGCAGCCACTGTCTTCTTCGCCGTCTTCGGCTATGACGCCATGAGTACCGCCGCCGAAGAGGCCAAAGATGGCAAGAAGCACATGCCGAAGGCAATTTTGCTCTCGCTCGCCATCGCCATGGTGCTCTACGTGCTCGCCACTCTCGTGCTCACTGGCATGCAGAATTGGCAGGATATCGACCCGACCGCCGCCTTTGCCGTCGCGTTCCAGTCCGTTGGGCTTCCAGTCGTCGCGACCGTGCTCTCGGCCTTCGCTGTCATCTCGATCCTCACCGTCATGCTGACCTTCCTGCTCGGCGTCAGTCGGGTCTGGTTCTCGATGAGCCGCGATGGCTTGCTGCCGAAATGGTTCTCCGGCACCGATAAAAGGGGAACCCCCGCCCGCGTGACTTGGATCGCCGGCCTGGCCGCGGCCGTACTGGCCGGGGTCTTCCCGATCCGTTTGATTGCAGACCTCACCAACATCGGGATTCTTGCCGCCTTCGTTGTGGTCTGCGTCGCCGTGATCGTGCTGCGACGCACCCGCCCCGATGTTCCGCGCACCTTCAGGCTGCCTTTCATGCCCTGGGTACCCGTGTTCGGGGTGCTCGCCTCTGCCTTCCTCATCACGCAGCTGCACTGGGAGACCTGGCTGCGCTTCGGCATCTGGCTTGTCATCGGTCTGGTCATCTACTTCTTCTATGGTCGCCGCAACTCGGTCATGAACCCGAAGAGCCCGCGCTACATTGAGCATCCGGTCGATCCGCACTAGCCACGCACCGGCAACGGCAACGGATACGGATGCGGCACCGCATCTGCTCAGCTGATCAGCGCGCGCCGACGACCATCCAGGCCATACTGCGGGCTCGCAGTGACAGTGTCACGGCGCGGGCACCGAGGTAGCCGAGCGCGAACGCCGCCATGAGCAGCGCGAGCCCGGCCTCGCCCGCCGGCGCCCAGGCGAGTACCGCGCCGGCGAGTGGCACGAACACGGCGAGGTTGACCAGCCCGGTCAGTGCCAGATAGCGGGCATCGCCGGCTCCGATCAGCACGCCGTCGAGCACGAATACGACTGCGCCGAGGGGAACGGACGCCCCCAGCACGATCAGGGTCAGTGGCAGCAGGGAGGTCACGGCTGAGGCATTGGTGAACGCATGTCCGAGCACGCCGCTCGTGCCGATGACGACGACAGCGAGCACGAGGCCGGCGAGTACGCCCCACTCCAGGCAGCGGCGGAGCACCGCGCGAACCTGAGCCACATCCCCGGCGCCGAGGCCGCGCCCGACGAGGGCCTGGGCGGCGATCGCGAGGGCGTCGAGGGCGAAGGCGAGCGTCGCGAACAGGGTCATTGCGATCTGAAAAGCGGCGAGTTCGGGGGAGCCGAGCTGGGCGGCAACGAACACGGCGAGCAGCATGGCGGCGCGCAGGCTCAGGGTGCGCAGGAACAGCCAGCCGCCGCTTCGGACGCCGATCAACATGCCTTTTCGGTGCGGACGTAGCGGCGCGCTGTGGCGCCGGGCATGCCTGGCGACCACGACGAGGTACACGGCGACCATGCCCCACTGCGCCACGACGGTGCCCACGGCAGAGCCGGCGATGCCCCAGCCGAACAGGTAGATGAACACGTAATTGAGCGCGATATTCGCGCCGAAACCGATCCCGGCCACGTAGAGCGGGGTGCGGGTGTCTTGCAGGCCGCGCAGCAGTCCGGTGGCCGCGAACACCAGCAGCATGGCGGGCAAGCCGAACATGGAGATGCCGAGGTAGGTGGCGGCATCCGCTGTCACGGTCGTTTTGGCGCCGAACGCGCCGACCAGCGCCGGGGTGGCGAGCAGGCCGAAGGCCGCGAGCACGACGCCGAGGCCGAGGGCGAGCCAGAGCCCGTCGATGCCGACCGAGACGGCCCGGCGCGTGTCGCCGGCACCGAGCCATCGGGCCACCGCCGGGGTGGTGCTGTAGGCCAGAAAGACCATGAGGCCGATGATGGTCTGCAGCACCGCGCTGGCCAGGCCGAGTCCGGCCAGCGGGGTGGTGCCGAGGTGCCCGACCATGGCCGAATCGGCCAGCAGAAACAGCGGTTCGGCCACGAGGGCGCCGAGCGCGGGCACGGCGAGGCGCAGAATGTCCCGGTCAATGGGCTGGGCCCGCAGAATGTTGATGGTTCGACTCTACGGCGGCACCGCGCGCCCCCGCGGCCGCGCCCGATATCGGTGCTCGCTATGCCCGTTACCGTATCGGGCGCGGTCATCCGCTGGCCGCTTCCAAGAATGCCAATAATGCACAACGGATGCCGACGGCTCACCGTGCGAAGGCGGCTCCAGTCAGGCCAAGCATCGTGCGGAATTGTTAAGAATGCCGAATCTTTCACTAATGATGAACGCGAATTCGGCCTATCGCTGGCCCCATCCGGATAGGTTCGTGGCAGAAGCTTCTGCCGACCGTGGACGCTTCGGGCACGCTCTGCTGCGCCGGCAACACCAATTCCGGCCCAAGGTGCCCCTTCCATCCGCAAGGGTGATTGCCGCCTCACAGACGAGTGTGCCAACATCCGCTTCGAAAGGCTCCACCGTGCCTGATAACCAAACACACCAGGAGGCACCGAGCATCGGCGTCGTCCGCGAGAGCGGGGCGGATGAGCGGCGCGTCGCCCTCGTGCCGCGCGCCGTGGCCTCCCTCATTGCGAAGGGACTTGACGTTGTCGTCGAGTCCGGCGCGGGGGCGGAGGCCCTCATGGGTGACGACCTCTACCTCGCAGCCGGCGCCACCATAGGTGACGCCTGGAGCGCGGACATCGTGCTCAAGGTCGCTCCGCCCACCGACACCGAGATCGCTCGGCTGACGGCGGGCTCGACGCTGATCGGGTTCCTCGCACCGCGAAACACCAAGAACAAGATCGCCGCCCTGCAGAACGCGGGCATCGTCGGTTACGCGGTCGAGGCGATCCCGCGCATCTCCCGGGCTCAGGTCATGGACGCCTTGTCGTCGCAGGCGAACGTCGCCGGCTACAAGTCCGTCATCCTGGCCGCATCCCTCTCGACCAGGTTCTTCCCGATGCTCACCACCGCGGCGGGCACGGTCAAGCCGGCCAGCGTGCTCGTGCTCGGTGTCGGCGTTGCGGGGCTGCAGGCGCTCGCGACCGCCAAAAGGCTCGGCGGCCGTGCCACCGGCTATGACGTGCGTCCGGAGGTCGCCGACCAGGTGCATTCGGTCGGAGCCCAGTGGCTCGACGTTGGCATTGATGCGGCCGGTGACGGCGGCTATGCCCGCGAACTTACCGCCGGGGAGCGCGCCCAGCAGCAGACCGCCCTCGAGACTGCGATTTCCACTTTCGATGTCGTGATCACCACCGCGCTTGTTCCGGGGCGTCCGGCGCCGCGGCTCGTGACCGCCGCGGCCGTGCACGGTATGAAACCGGGCAGTGTCGTCATCGACATGGCCGGCGAGACCGGCGGCAACTGCGAGCTCACAGTTCCCGGCGAGACCGTGGTCATCAATGGTGTCACGATTGCGTCCCCGCTCAACCTGCCCTCGACAATGCCCGAGCATGCGAGCGAGCTGTACTCGAAGAACCTCACCGCGCTGCTCGAGTTGCTCGTGCGTGACGGCCGACTCGACCCGGACTATTCCGACGACGTGGTGGCGCTCTCCTGCGTCACACGCGTTTCAGTCTCGAACAGGATCTGACCATGGACTACACCGGCTTTTTGGCGAATATCGCCATTCTCGTACTCTCGGGCTTCATCGGCTTCGCCGTGATCTCCAAGGTGCCCAACACCCTGCACACCCCGCTCATGTCGGGCACCAATGCCATCCACGGCATCGTCGTGCTCGGCGCCCTGGTCGTTCTCGGCACCGCGCACAACCCCAGCATTCCGCTGCAGATCATCTCCTTCGTGGCGATCGTGTTCGGAACCGTCAACGTCATCGGCGGCTTCGTCGTGACCGACCGAATGCTCGCCATGTTCAAAACCCGCCCCACCAGCGGCGCGACCGACGGGAAGAACTGACCATGGATATCCTCGTCTACGCCCTCTATATCGTCGCCTTCGCCATGTTCATTCTCGGGCTGTCGGGGCTGACCGCGCCCCGGTCTGCCGTGCGCGGCAACAAGATCGCCGCGGCCGGCATGGGCGTCGCATTCATCGCGACCCTGATCCACATCCGCGAAACCAGCAGCTGGCTGGTGATCATCGCCGCCCTCGTGGTGGGAGTGATCGTCGGCATCCCGCCCGCCCGCAAGGTGAAGATGACGGCGGTGCCGCAGCTCGTCGCCCTGTTCAACGGCGTCGGCGGCGGAACAGTCGCCCTCATCGCTTGGGGCGAGTTCATCGAAAGCGACGGCTTCACCGGCCTGCGCGTCGCGTCCGGCCCGGTGCTTCCGCTCGTCATCGCCTCCCTGTTCGCGGCCATCATCGGTTCCTTGTCGTTCTGGGGCTCGATCGTGGCGTTCATGAAACTGCAGCAGATTTTGCCCGGGCATCCGCTCTCGGTCGGCCGCCTGCAGCAGCCGCTCAACGCGATCCTGTTCCTCGGCTCCGTGCTCGCGGCCGTCATCGTCGGGATCGGCTCGGCCAGTACCGGCGCAGATCCGATCTGGTTCGGCGTAATCCTGATCCTGGCCGGCATCCTCGGGGTCATGACCGTGCTCCCGATCGGCGGCGCCGACATGCCGGTCGTCATCTCCCTGCTCAACGCGCTCACCGGTCTCTCGGCGGCAGCGGCCGGGCTCGCGCTGAACAACATCGCGATGATCGTCGCCGGTATGATCGTCGGGGCGTCGGGCACGATCCTCACCAACCTCATGGCCAAGGCCATGAACCGGTCGATCCTTTCCATCGTGGCCGGCGGCTTCGGCGGCGGTTCCACGGGCGTTGCGGCAACCAGCACCGGTGACCAGCACGCGAAGTCCACTTCAGCAGCGGATGCCGCGATCAAGCTCGCCTACGCCAACCAGGTCATCGTCGTGCCCGGCTACGGCCTGGCTGTGGCCCAGGCCCAGCACGCCGTGAAAGACATGGCCAAGGTGCTCGAAGCCCGCGGCATCGAGGTCAAGTACGCCATCCACCCGGTGGCCGGACGTATGCCGGGGCACATGAACGTGCTCCTCGCCGAGGCCGACGTCTCCTACGACGCCATGAAGGAAATGGACGACATCAACGGCGAGTTCTCACGCACGGACGTCACCATCGTCATCGGCGCCAACGATGTCACCAACCCCGCGGCCCGCAACGACCCCAACTCGCCCATCTTCGGCATGCCCGTGCTGAACGTGACCGAGTCCCGGTCGGTGATCGTGCTCAAACGCTCGATGAGCTCGGGCTTCGCCGGCATCGAAAACCCTCTGTTCTTCGCGACCAACACCACCATGCTCTTCGGCGACGCCAAGAAGTCCGTTGCCCAGGTGACCGAGGAGCTCAAGGCGCTGTAAGCGTTCTTGTTGCACGACCGCGCCTGATACCGGTGGTCGCTACGCCCGTTACCGTAGCGCCCACCCGTATCGGGTGCGCGCTACCCGGTTGCGGTAAGCCTCGCCGGGTGGCCGGTGTCGCGTGATCGGTCTAGGGACCAGAGGGTGCGTGGCCGGCTCCGACATGTCCGATTTGGGAGATTAGGTAACTTTAGGAAAAATAGATAAACCAAACTAAAGTGCCTAAACTGTCCACGTGGAAAACATTGACAACCCGTACACACCGAATGCCGGCGCCGCACCTGAGATCCTCATCGGGCGAGACGCTCAGACGGAGGCCTTCGAGACGCTGCTCAAGCGACTTTCCCGCGGCAGGTCCGAGCAATCGATGATTATCACTGGGCTCCGGGGGGTTGGCAAGACGGTACTGCTCAATCGATTCGTCGAAATAGCCATCGCTTCAAAATGGGAAGTGATCGAGCTCGAGGCGAGCAAACACAACAACACTCATTTTCGTCAGGCAATGTTCTCGCAGCTAAAGTCCGCACTACTTCGGCTGGCACCGAGAGCTCGATGGACTGCTCGAGGCAAGCGCGCTGCCGAGGTGCTTAGCGCATTCGCGGTGTCAGTGGATGGCCAAGGCGCAAGGTCACTCTCGTGGGATGTTCCACCAGCAGAAGGCTTTGCCGACCATGGCGATCTTGGCATGGATCTGACCGACGTACTTGTTGCGATTGGTGAAGCCGCGAAGGAGCAAGAAAAGGGATTGGTAATCCTAATTGACGAAGTGCAATTCCTGGGAAGCCCTCAACTCGAAGCCCTGATTCAGGCCGTACACAAGACGGTGCAGAAGAAGTTGCCCGTCACTTTCGTCGGGGCCGGTCTTCCTCAAATCACAGAACTAGCGGGCGATGCCAAGTCGTATGCTGAACGGCTCTTCAAATTTCCGAAGATTGGATCGCTCGAAGGCGACGACGCGCGAAAGGCGCTCACCGAGCCCGCAGCCAATGAGGGCGCAATTTTTAACGAGGATGCCGTCGACCTTGCAATGGAGATGACTCGGGGGTATCCCTACTTCATCCAGGAGCTCGGGTATCAGGTCTGGACGGTGGCGAACGCGCATCGGATCACCCGTGACGATGTTGCGATTGCAAAGGAAGCCTACGATTCCAAGCTTGACGGATCCTTCTTCCGAGTCCGACTCGATCGGTCAACGCCCCTTCAGGCTGCATACATGAGGGCGATGGCTGAACTGGGGCCGGGCGCACAAAAGGCGTCAGATGTTGCGCGAATCATGGGACGAGAATCGACACAGGTCGGTCCGACTCGGGCGGAGTTGATAGAAATGGGCCTCCTGTATACACCGGAACATGGCTACGCCGCGTTCACTGTCCCCGACTTTGACCAATTCATGTTGCGGGCTGTTCCGACGTTGGACGTTCCCGCCCCACAACGACGGAAAAAAACCACGCCGACCCCGTAAAAAAGCAGCGGTCCTGCGCGGTAGGCCGGATTGAAGAAGCGGAACTTTCCAATGCTGATGCCGCAGAACCGCGGTTTGACTGTGTACAGCATCCGCTCGCCGTCATGATCCCCTTCGTGACCGACGACGTATAGATCCTGGATGACAACTCAAGTCGGGCAGCATTTGGCCGAGTCTAATTTGACTTGGTTTCAGCTAATTTGTCGAGCGTGGTTTCTACGTCTCGTGCGACCGTCGTCAGAAGGAGACGTCGATCCTTGTCTCTGTTTGAATTACCAGTTGTTCTGTCACTACTGGGTCAACGTCGCGCAGCGTTTGTTCGAGGTCTTCGACAGAAAGTACGGGGTGATGCCGAGCACATTGTGTATCGATGAGTGTCGTTACGTAGACAGCAACCGCACTAGCCCAGGACGGGATCTGCTCCCTATCCGGTTCCAGGCCCTCGTGCTGGGCCGCGTTCCGAGGGCGCCTGAGCTGCCTGATGTCCGGCAAGACGCCGGGAACCCAACGTTCGCCAAGTGACTCCTTTAGTTTGCTAATCAGGTCATCGAGATTGCCGCTTTTCGGCACGGGTACACCGCTGGTGACGGCCACGATGGCGCTGGCCCGCTCAACGACCGTATCTAGTGCTACCAGCGCCGTTCCGCGCCGGTATTTCGTGGCTCGATTGCATTGCAGGAGAGCGTTCTCCAGCGCCAGTCTGAGTGAGACAAGTTGCTCGACTTCGTGGGGTGTTAGGGCGTCCATCTCGCGGTATCACGCACCTTTCGTCGTGCAGCCTAAGGTACCCGCTGACAGCGAACAATTGGGCCGACTGTGCTCTCAGCACAGCGTTGGAATCGCAGTAGATGCAGCGCCCCGGGAGCCGGGAGAGTCGTCGTTGTGCGTCAAGGACTGAAGACGGTCAGATTCTCGAACGACGTCACCCACCTATTGCTGAGGTCTTGCTCCAAACCAGGACAGCGGCCGCTCGCATCTCGCTCGTTGGGCCACCTGTCACCTGCCCCAGATAGGCTGAACCCATGACCTCACTGGCGACTGCATCCGGAATCAACAGACACGAACTTGACCCGGAGGTGCGCCCGCAAGACGACCTCTTTCGGCACGTCAACGGCAAATGGATCGCGCGCAGCGAGATCCCCTCCGACAAGGCCCGCTGGGGCTCGTTCATGATGCTTGCCGAAGACGCCGAGAAGGCCGTGCGCGAGATCATCGTCGAGGCACAGACCGCCCCCGCCGGCACCCTCGAGCGCAAGTTCGGCGACCTCTACACGAGCTTCCTCGACGAAGAACGCATCGAAGCGCTCGGCGCCACCCCGCTGGAGAGTGACCTGAAGGCGGTTGACGCCGTCACCACCATTTCCGAACTGCTCGCGACCCTCGGCCGCCTCGAGCGGGGCGGCGTCGCCGGCGCCTTCCACCTCTACGTCGACAACGACCCGGGCAACCCCGAACGTTACCTCGTCTTCATCGCCCAGGGCGGCATCGGCCTGCCCGACGAGTCGTACTACCGCGAAGAGAAGTTCGCCGACATTCGGGCCAAGTACCTCGAGTTCCTCGAGCGGATGTTCACCCTCGCCGGCTTCGCAGACGCCGCCGACCGCGCAGCGCGCGTTTTCGCCCTGGAAACCGAACTCGCCTCGCATCACTGGGACAAGGTCGAAACCCGCGACAGCGAGAAGACCTACAACCTGCGCACCTGGGGCCAGGTCTCCGCGCTCGCTGCCGGCGCGGACGTTGACCTCTGGCTGGAGGGCCTCGACGCCCCGGCCGGCGCTCTCGAAGAGGTCGTCGTGCGGGAGCCCAGCTACATCGCCGGCCTCGCCACCACCCTCACCGAAGACCGCCTTCAGTCGTGGCAGGACTGGCTGCGCTGGCAGGTCATCCGCTCGAGTGCTGCGTATCTGTCTGGTGAATTCGTGGAGGCGAATTTCGACTTCTACGGCCGCACCCTGAGCGGCACCCCGCAGCTGCGCGACCGCTGGAAGCGCGGCGTCTCGCTCGTGGAGGGCGCCCTCGGCGAGGCCGTCGGCCGCATCTACGTGGAACGCCACTTCAAGCCGAGCGCCAAGGAGAGCATGGACGTGCTCGTGGCCAACCTCGTCGCGGCCTACGAGAACAGCATCAGCACCCTCGAGTGGATGACCGAAGAGACCCGCACCAGGGCGCTCGAGAAGCTCAGCAAGTTCACGCCGAAGATCGGTTATCCCGTGAAATGGCGCAACTATTCCAGCCTCCAGATCACCGCAGACGACCTGATCAGCAACGTCAAGGCCGCTGGCGAGTTCGAGTTTCAGCGTGAGCTCGGCAAGATCGGCAAGCCGCTCGACCGCGACGAATGGTTCATGACCCCGCAGACCATCAACGCCTATTACAACCCCGGATTCAACGAGATCGTTTTTCCGGCTGCCATTTTGCAGTTTCCCTTCTTCGACGACGCGCGCGACCCAGCCGCCAACTACGGTGCGATCGGTGCGGTCATCGGCCACGAGATCGGTCACGGCTTCGACGATCAGGGCTCCAAGTACGACGGCGACGGCCGGCTCACCGACTGGTGGACCGCCGAGGACAAGGCCGCGTTCGAGCTGCGCACGACCGCGCTCATCGCGCAGTTCGAGGGTCTTACGCCGCTGGCCATCCCGGGCAACACCGTCAACGGCGCGCTCACGATCGGTGAAAACATCGGCGACCTCGGCGGGCTCTCCATCGCCTGGAAGGCCTACCTGCTCTCGCTGAACGGTGAAGAATCGCCGGTTATCGATGGCTTCACCGGCGCTGAACGCTTCTTCCTCTCCTGGGCCCAGGCGTGGCAGATGAAATTACGCGACGCTGAGGCCATCCGCTTGCTGGCGATCGACCCGCACTCGCCGAACGAGTTTCGCTGCAACCAGATCGTCAGCAACATTCCCGCGTTCTACGAGGCGTTCCAGGTGGGCGAAGCGGATGCCCTTTACCTCGCTCCCGAGAAGCGCGTCACCATCTGGTAGCCCGGTGGCCCCTGTCGGGGGTTAGTGTGGAGCAGGTTCTTCTGAGCCGGGGATGAGGCCAGCGCGGGGCGTTTGCCGAAGAGAGGATCGACCCAGTGGTCTATTCCAGGCGCGATGGCGACAGCGCTACCTCCAGCCGAGCGGATGCTGTCCCGGCCCGTTCCCGCCACGCCGCGCTCTCCGGTGGCAAGCACCGCACGGCGGACAAGCCTGAGGATTTCACCCGCGGCTTCGCGTTTCTCGGAGATCTCGCCCTCAACGGGGTGCAGGTCTCGGCGCGCGCGACCGACCTCGCGACCGGACGGGTGCTGTTCTCGGTCGACGATCACGTGTCGATGCCGACGGCGAGCGTTGGCAAGGTGCTGCTGCTGATCGAGGTGGCTGTACGCCTGAACGACGCCGAATTCGGCCTGGCCACGATGCTCGAGCGGTCCGGCGCGGATGCCGTGAGCGATTCCGGTGTCTGGCAGCACCTGCAGATTTCACGACTCGGCGTCGCTGATCTCGCCGCGCTGGTCGGCGCGACGAGCGACAACCTCGCGACAAACGTGCTTATTCGCGCCGTCGGGCTGCACTCGGTACGCGCCCGCACCGAGCAACTCGGGCTCAGCCGCACGGCGCTGCTCGACCTGGTGCGTGACAAGCGCGGCCCGGACGACGCCCCACAGCTGTCCGTGGGCAGCGCCAAGGAACTCACCTGGCTGCTCACCGCGCTCGCCCGCGGCGAGATCGTCGACGCCGAGACGAGCGCGCGGGTGATCGGCTGGCTATCGCTCAACACCGACCTGTCGCTCGTGGCCAGTGCATTCGGACTTGATCCGCTGGCCCACCGGGAGAGCGATCACGGCCTGCTCATGGTCAACAAGACCGGGACGGCTGCGGGGGTGCGCTGCGAGGTGGGAGTCCTGCGGGGTCCGCGTGCCGGCGTGACCTACGCGGTGTCGATGGTGTTCGACGACGCCCAGCTGATGACCCGGCTCGCGGTGCTCGCTGGTATGCGCGCCGTCGGGGCGGACCTCCTGGAGTACGTGCACTGAGTTGCGCGTGCTGAGGTGTGAGTTTCGAATCCGATTTAAACGTTTCAAGCGCCTGAAACTCACACCTCGGTCATTAAAAGCTACGGGTCGGCTCGACGTGCCCGGTTCGCAGCCCTGCGAAGTCCCGCGCTGGTCCCTGCTCAAGTAGACAGTCTGACTAACTAGTGAGACTATGTAGTCATGCAACCGAAACCCTGGCCGGCCGATTGGATGCGCGCGGCCCTCAGCCTGTGCGTGCTTCGCACGCTCGCGCCCGGCCCGACCTACGGGTATGCGATCGCGACCGCGCTCGAAGCGGCGGGGTTCGGCGCCATCAAGGGTGGCACGCTCTATCCGCTGCTCACCCGCTTTGAGGCGGCCGGCTGGATCGCCGCCGAATGGCGACCGGGCGCCGGGGGACCCGGGCGCAAGTACTTCTCGCTCACCGATGACGGGCAGCAGGAACTTGCGGACCAGTCTGCCCACTGGCAACTTTTCTCCACCACCGTGCACGACCACCTGCAGAAAGGGCCGGCCGAATCATGATGACCAGCAACCCGATCGATCACGACAGCAGCGATTCCGATACGGCCGGCATCCGCTTGGCTGAGGCCGCACGGGAGACCGACAACGCGGCCTGGCTCGACGATTTCACGATCGAACTGCGCCTGCTCGAGGTGCCCGGCGCCGCCATCGGCGATGCCGTGGCCAGCGCCCGCGAGTTTCTCTCCGACTCCGGTGCCCGTGCCGAGGAGTCGTTTGGCAGCGCCGCCCGCTACGCCGTCGAGCTCGATTTGCCGACCCTTCCCGAGGACAAGTCATCGAATCGGGAGGTCCTGCTGACCAACGGAATCGGGTTGATCGGGCTGGTAGTGCTCGGCCAAACGTCCTACCCCCTCGCGGGCGGTGACGACGGTCTGGCCGTGCGACTGTGGATGGTCGTGTCCCTGGGGGTGACGCTGCTCCTGTTGGGGCTGATGCCGAGAGTCGTTTCCGTCCTCGTGCGCGCGCGGAACCGCCCGCTGACGGTGGGGTTGATCGTGGCAGGGGTATCGTTCGGCGGTATCGGTCCCGTTCTGCTCAGCGTGTGGTGGGGGCAGGCCGTGCTACTGAGCATTCCGGCATTGCCGGTCGCCATCGGGGCCGGAATCCTGCTTCTGGCGCCGGCCATCTGGAACCAGGTGCGTCAGAACCTGCAAAAGGATCTCATCATCGAGCCGGGCACCGGTGCCGCGACCCTCCCGTCCCGCGGGGTGCGCCTTCTGGCCGTGGGTGCCAACTGGATCATGGTCGTCTACGGTGCCATCAGCTTCGTGCTCACCTTCGCCCTCTACCCGAGTAATTGATGTCCGATCCAACAAGAGGGGCCGAATCATGACGACCAACCCGCGTGATCTCGAAAACGGCAGCGCGGACATCCGCTCGGCGAAGCTGGACGACGCAACCTGGTTCGACGAGTTCACGATCGAATTGCGACTGCTCGCGGTGCCGGGCATCGACATCGGCGATGCGCTGGCCAGTGCGCGGGAGTTTCTGGCCGACTCCGGAACGAGCGCCGAAGAGTGCTTCGGCAGCCCCAGGAACTACGCGGCCGAGCTCGGCCTGGCGACCATGCCGCAACGCGCGGTGAACGGGGTGGGCCTGCGGGCCGGTCTCGGTGTGCTGGGGCTCATCGGGTTCACGGTGTCGGCGCTGCCGCTCGTGCAGGGGGAGGCGGTGCGCGTCGATCTGCCCACCATCACCATGTTCGTCATCGTGATCGTCGGCGCCGTACTGATGCCCACGTTCCTGCGGTCGCTCGCGCGGGTGCGCCCGCGGGCCTGGATGTTCGTGGTCGCCGTCCTGCTGGGCTTGGCCCTCCCCATCGGGCTGAACCTCGCGATCGACTCCGCTGCTACTCTCTTCACGGTTCCCGCGCTGGCCGTCGTGATCATTTCGGCGCTGCTCGTGCTCGTTCCGGCGATCTGGAGCCAGGCACGCCATTCCCTGCGGGAGGATCCCATCATCGACCCGGGCGTCACGCCGGCATCACGCCCCTCGCTCGCAACCCGCCTATTTCTGGGCCTGGTCACCTGGTCGATGGTGATGGCATCGATCGTGATCTGGCTGTTCGCGCTGTTCGGCGAGCCGGTTGCGCGCTAGGTCGCAGCTCAGACGATCGCGAGCTCCGGCCCGGCGGCGCTCAGCTTGCGGGCCTGGCGCGGGTCGATTCCGTCGTCGGTGATGATGAGGTCGAACTCATTGGCGTCGGCGACGTGGCAGAACGAGTTCTGACCGATCTTGCTCGAGGTCATGGCGAGCACTCGCCGCCGCCCCGACAGCATCATGGCACGCTTCACCTCGGCCTCGTCGGGAATGGTCGTCGTGAGCCCGGCCTCGGCGGTCAGGCCGTTGCCGCCGACGAACGCGACGTCCACGTTGAGCTGGCTGATGCGTGCCCGAGTCCACTCGTCGACCGCTCCCTGCGACACACTGCGCACCCGACCGGGCAGCGCGAGCACCGTGAGCAGCGGTTTACGCGAAAGCAGCCGCACAGCGGGCAGATTGTTGGTCACAACGATCAATCGCCGGTCCTCCGGAAAAACGGATGCGATCACCAGCGTGAGTGCGCCGGAATCCAGCAGCACAACGCCATCCTCCGGCAATTCCTGCAGCACACGCTGGGCGATGCGATGTTTCTGTGGCGCGTTCTCCAACCGCCGCTGCGCGAGGGCAATCTCGAACGGCGTGCTCTGCACCAGGCGGGCACCGCCGTGCTGGCGCCGGATGACGCCCTGGCGTTCGAGCACCACGAGGTCGCGGCGAATGGTCTCGGCGGTGACCTCGAGCGCGACGCTCGCAGCGGCCACGGAGATCTCGCCGGTGCCACCCTGCGCGAGCGCGATGATTGCGGCCTGTCGTTCCGCTGGATACATGCCTGCCTCCTCGCAGTCGACGGCGCGCAGCCGTCGCCTCAGACTAGCAATCCGACGGGCGGAAGCCGGCCGATGGCATCCGTTTTTGTGGTTTCGCAGCAAAAATAATGCAGACTCGGGCAATTCGTCGTCACAAAAACATCACAAAACCACAATTTAAGTTGCGTTTTCCACTCAATCGGGTCACAGTAACTACATACCAGTCCACAAGGACGTGTCGACGATGAAGAGGTTTGAGATGACGAAGTCTTATTCCATGAAGAAAAGGCTTGCCCTCAGCGCAATCGCCTTCTCTTCGGTGGGTGTGCTTTTGGCCGGATGCAGCGGAGCCGGAGGCGGCGCACAGCAGGCCGACGGCCCGGTGACACTGACCCTGGCTACGGTGAACAACCCGCAGATGAAGGACATGGAGGAGCTCAAGGGCGCCTTCGAAGATTCCCACCCCGACATCACGGTGAACTTCGTCGCGATGGAAGAAAACGACCTGCGTGACGCCGTCACCAAGGACGTCGCCACCCAGGGCGGCCAGTACGACATCGTCACCGTCGGCAGCTACGAGGTGCCGATCTGGGGCCAGAACGACTGGCTCGTCGACCTCGGCCCGCTCGCCGAAGCCGACACCGCCTACAACGTCAACGACCTGCTGCCGCCCGTGCGCGAAGCCCTCACCGTCGACGACAGCCTCTTTGCCGTTCCGTTCTACGGCGAGTCGTCCTTCCTGATGTACAACAAGGACATGTTCGCCGCGGCCGGCCTCGAAATGCCGACCAACCCCACCTGGGACGAGGTTGCCGGCTTCGCCCGCACCCTCAAGTCCGACGACGTGGCCGGCATCTGCCTGCGCGGCAAGCCCGGCTGGGGCGAGCTGTTCGCCCCGCTGACCACTGTCGTGCAGACCTTCGGCGGCAGCTGGTTCGATGAGGACTGGAACGCCGAGGTCAACTCGCCCGAGTTCACCGAAGCCGTACAGTTCTACACCGACCTCGTGAAGGATGCCGGCGAAGCCGACCCCGTCTCGACCGGCTTCACCGAGTGCCTCAACCTGTTCTCGCAGGGCAACGCGGCCATGTGGTACGACGCCACGAGCGCTGCCGGCCCCATCGAGGCCGATGGTTCCGCCGTCGCCGGCAAGATCGGCTACGTGCACGCCCCGGTCAAGGAAACCGAGGAATCCGGCTGGCTCTGGGCCTGGAACCTCGCCATTCCGAAGACCAGCAACAACCAGGACGCCGCGTGGGAGTTCGTGAGCTGGGCGACCAGCACCGAGTACATCAACCTCGTCGGCACCACTCTCGGCTGGGAGCGCGTTCCCCCGGGATCCCGCACCTCGACCTACGAGAACGCCGACTACCTCGCCGCAGCCTCGGCGTTCGCACCGATCACCAAGGACATCATGCTCGGGGTCAACCCGACGCAGCCCGGAGTGAACCCGCAGCCGTGGGTCGGCATCCAGTACGTCACCGTGCCGGAGTTCCAGGACCTCGGCAACCAAGTCTCGCAGGACATCGCCGACGTCTTCGCCGGCCGCGACACCGTTGAGAACGTTCTCAACAAGGGCCAGGAGCTGGCCCAGCAAGCCGGAGACGCCCAGAAGTAACCAGCACACAAACGCGGGCGGCGTCGATCAGGCGCCGCCCAAACCTCGTCAGTTCAACGCCGAGAACGAGAAGGAACTCAGAGATGACCGCGCCAGATTTGATCGTGGCTGAACCCGCGCACGACCCGGCCCCCGCCGCATCACGCACGCTTCGCCGCCCCTCGACGCCGGAGCTGAGCGCCGGCCAGAAGAAGGCCCTCCGCCTGGCACGCACCTTGGTCTGGCCGGCCATCGTCGTCGCCATTCTCGTGACGCAGATTCCCTTCCTCGTCACCATCTACTACTCGTTCCAAAACTGGAACCTGATGCGTCCCGGCTCGCGCGGCTTCGCCGGCTTCGACAACTACGTGACCGTTTTCACCGGCGGCGCGTTCATGCAATCACTGTCGGCGACCGTGGTCATCACCGGTTCGTCGATCGTGCTCTCCGTTCTCTTCGGCCTCGGCATCGCCCTGCTGCTCAACCGCAAGTTCTTCGGCCAGGGCCTGGCCCGCACCCTCGTCATTACGCCGTTCCTCATGATGCCTGCCGCCGCAGCCCTCATCTTCAAATGGTCCATGCTCGACGCGAACGTCGGCATGGTCAACTGGGGCCTCTCGGTGCTCGGCGTCGACCCCGTGCAGTGGAACACCGACTTTCCCGCCCTCACCGTGATCATGGTGCTCACCTGGCAGTACACGCCGTTCATGATGCTCATCCTGCTCGCCGGGCTGCAGAGCCAGAGCAAGGAGACGCTGGAGGCGGCATCCGTTGATGGAGCCGGCCCAGTTCGCAGCTTTCTGCACATGACCCTCCCGCACCTGCGCCAGTACATCGAGCTGGCCGTGCTGCTCGGCGGCATCATGCTGCTGCAGGTCTTCGACCCGATCGCCATCATGACTCGCGGCACGGGCGGCACCAAGACCCTTTCCTACCTGCTTTACGAACGCGCCTTCGTGGGCCTCGAAATCGGCGAAGCGGCCGCCTATGGCGTGATCACCGTTCTGCTCACCATCATCGTGGCGAGCGTCGCCCTTCGCCTTCTCTTCAAGATCTTCTCCAGTGAAGGAGCCAAATCATGAGTACCGCCACCGCCACCAAGCCCGGCACCGTACCTCGCGCAAGCGCCCCGGCCCCGTCGCACCGCCGTGCCAAGCGGATGCGCCACCGCGCTACCAGCACGGCGCTCACCATTTTCACGTGGATCGTCACGCTCGGATTCTTCTTTCCGGTGGCCTGGATGGTCTTCACCGCCTTCAAGACCGAGTCCGCGGCGGCGACCCGAACTCCGACCATCTTCACCGCACTCTCCCTCGACCGCTTTAGTGAAGTGCTCGACCGCGGGTTCGGCGTCTACCTGCTCAACTCGCTCACCGCGAGCGTCATGAGCACCGTCATCGTGCTGCTGCTGGCAATTCCGGCGGCGTACGGCCTCTCCATACGCCCGATCATCAAGTCGACCGACGCGCTGTTCTTCTTCATTTCCACCCGGTTCATGCCGATCGCGGCCGCGATCATTCCCATCTATCTGCTGCTGCAGGGACTCGGAATGCTCGACAACATCACGGCCCTGAGCGTTCTCTACGTGGGCATGAACCTGCCGCTCGCGGTGTGGATGATGCGCTCGTTCTTCAGCGAGGTGCCGCTCGAGATCGTCGAAGCGGCCCAGATCGACGGTGCCAACTTCTTCACCGAGCTCGTGCGCGTGGTCATGCCCATCGTCGCCCCCGGCATCGCTGCGGCCGCGCTGATCTGCTTCATCTTCGCCTGGAACGAGTACTTCCTGGCCAGCCTGCTCACCTCCACCATGGCACGCACCACTCCCCCGTTCCTCGGCAGCTTCGTCGACGGGCGCGGGCAGTTTCTCGCGGTACTCTCGGCAGCATCGACTCTCGCGGTTCTTCCCGTGGTCCTGGCTGGCTGGCTGGCGCAGAAGCGCCTCGTCACGGGCCTCGCCATGGGCGCGATCAAGTAGTTGTAAGAACACCTGTCGTCGAGAACACCAGGGGAGCCCAGATGAAACCGGATCCAACCAGTCGCAGCGCCGATGACCGTCGCGCGAGCATTCTGCTCGCGCTCGCCGGTGCCGGCCGGGTCGAGGTGAACGAGCTCGCCGAGTCGCTCGCCGTTGCGGAGGAGACTATTCGCCGCGACCTGCGCACCCTCGAAGACGACGGACGGCTGCGTCGAGCCCACGGCGGTGCGATCAGCGTCGCCGACCCGGTCAACGACCTCGACCGGCTGACGGTGCCCGAGCCGGTCGCCCACCCGGTCGCCACCCTGGCGGCGACCCTGCTGCCGGAGCGCGGCATCCTCTTTCTCGATGCCGGGCCGATTGCCGAGGCGCTGTCGGTGTGCCTGCCGAACTCCGCCGCGCTGCAGGTGGTGACGACCTCGATTCCGGTGGCCCTCGTGGCAAGCCGCAACTCCGAACTCTCGGTCTACAACCTCGGCGGTGCCGTCGATCCGGTCGACGACTCGCAATCCGGCCAGTGGGCCCGAGAATCGCTCGAGCACATTCGCATCGACCTCGCGTTCATCAGCGTGAGCGGCCTCACCCCGAGCGGCCAGCTGCTCGCTGCAAACCCGAAAGCCGCCCGCATCAAGCGCGCCGCAATGGATGCCGCCACCACCGTCGTACTCGTCGCCGACCATGACCAGTTCCAAGCGCACGGCCTGGTGAAGTTCGCTCAGCTCGACGAGGTCGACCACCTCGTCGTCGACGGGGAAGTGAATGACGCGATCCTCGCCCTGGCCGCCGAGGCCGGTGTGCCCGTGTTGCGTGCGAGCGCGCTCGAATCGGAGATTACACAGTGACGGCGGCCAGCCTGGCGTCGGAGATCGGCAGCTACCCGATCGACGGCCTGCTGTTCGACTGCGATGGGGTGCTCGTCAACTCCGACGAAGCCGCCGCCGTAGCCTGGAACGAATGGGCCGTCGAGTATGCTCCCGGCTTCGACTTTAACCGCGACATCATCCACGGCCGACCGGCCAGGGAGACAATCGCCGAACTCGTGCCGGCCGTCGACGTGCACCGCGCGGACCACGCGCTCATGCTGAAAGAGGTCGAAACGGCCCCGCTCGTGCGAGCCCTGCCCGGCGCCCGCGACCTGCTGCTGGCGCTGCCTAGCGCCCGGTTCACCATCGTGACGAGCGCCGTGGCCGTCGTGGCCCGCGCCCGGCTGCGGGCTGCTGGGCTGCCCTGCCCGGTGGGCCTCGTCACCTTCGACGATGTGACGCGCGGCAAACCCGCCCCTGACCCGTATCGCCTGGGGGTGCAGCGGCTCGGCATCGACCCGCGCCGAGCCGTCGTGTTTGAAGACGCCGACGCCGGCGTGGAGTCGGCGCAGGCCGCCCAGATCGGCCTCACCGTCGGCATCGGCGTGCGCGGACTGGACACCAGGGCGACCCTCGTTTTAGCAGACCTGGGCGGCATCCGCTTTGACGGCACCCAGCTGTATCTGGGCGGCGCAGTGCAGTTGCGCGCCGACCCTGCCTACGCTGCACCGACGCAATCGCCCACCGAATGAATGAGGAACGCATGACCGACACCACGACTCCCGCCCTGGCCCCGCTGCGCAACGCGACACTGTCGTCGCTGCCCGCGACCGTGCAGGTTCCCAGCTACGACCGCGCTGGTCTCACGGCCGGCATCGTGCACTTCGGCGTTGGCGGTTTTCACCGCGCGCACCAGGCCCTCATGATCGACGACCTGCTCGAGCAGGGCCTCGCCCGCAACTATGCCATCTGCGGTGTCGGCGTCATGCCCTCCGACGCCCGCATGCGCGACGCCCTGCTCGAGCAGGACGGCCTGTACACGCTCGTCGTGAAACACCCGGACGGCACGCTCGACGCCCGCGTGATCGGGTCGATCATCGACTACTTGTTCGCCCCCGACGACGTCGAGGCCGTGATCGAACGCCTCGCGAGCCCCGAGGTGAAAATCGTCTCCCTCACCGTCACCGAGGGCGGCTATAACATCCACCCGGTCAGCGGCCGGTTCGACCTCAGCAACCCGCAGGTCGCCGCCGACCTGCAAGCGGATGCCGCCCCCACGACGGTCTTCGGCCTTGTCGTCGAGGCCCTGCGTCGTCGCCGCGAACGCTCGACCCCGCCGTTCACCGTCATGTCCTGCGACAACCTACAGGACAACGGCCGCGTCGCCCGCCGCTCCTTCGTGGCCTTCGCCACGGCCAAGGACGCAGACCTCGGCGCCTGGATTGACGCCTCCGTGAGCTTTCCGAACTCTATGGTCGACCGCATCACCCCGGTCACAACCGACGACGACCGAGCCCAGATCGCGAAGGCCTTCGGTCTCGCCGACCGCTGGCCCGTCGTCTGCGAGCCGTTCCTGCAGTGGGTGCTCGAAGATGCGTTCACCGACGGCCGCCCGCCGTACGAGAAGTCGGCCGCCCAGCTCGTGAGCGACGTCGAACCGTACGAGCTCATGAAGCTGCGCCTGCTCAATGCGAGCCACCAGGGGCTTGCCTACTTTGCGCATTTGATGGGCTACCGCCTCGTGCACGACGCCGCGGCCGACCCGCTCATCGCCGGGTTCCTGCGCGCCTACATGGACCGCGAGGGATCATTGACGCTCAAGCCGGTACCCGGCATCGACCTCGAGGACTACAAGACGCAGCTCATCGAACGGTTCAGCAACCCGGGGGTGCGCGACACCGTTGCCCGCCTGGCCGCCGAGTCGAGCGACCGCATTCCCAAGTGGCTGCTGCCGGTGATCCGCGAGCAGTCCGCCCGGGGCGGCGAGCTCGCCCTCTCCGCCGCGATCGTGGCGAGCTGGGCCCGCTACGCCGAGGGCATTGACGAGCACGGTGAACCGATCGACGTCGTCGACCGCGTCAAAGGCACCGTCATGCAGAACGCCACCGGTTACGCGAGCGACCCGCACTCCTTCCTGCGCGACCGGGACCTGTTCGGTGACCTGATCGACGACGACGCCTTCGTGGCGGCTTACGACCATGCGCTTGGCCTGCTGCACACGGTCGGAGCCCGTTGCACCCTCGAACATCTCCTGAAGTCCCTCGATTAGGCTGATCACAACTAGGTTTCAAAGGAGATGCGTTGGCACTGAAACGTCGAGTGGTGGTCGGAGTCGATTCCTCGACCCAGAGTTGCAAGGTCGTGAGCGTCGACGCCGACACCGGTGAGCTTTTGCAGCTGCAGAGCGCACCCCACCCCGACGGCACGAGCATCAACCCTGCGCGTTGGTGGGACGCCTTCGAGCAAGCCGGAGGCGCCGACGCGGCCGCTGGCGCCGGCAACGTGCTCGCTCTTGGTGTGAGCGCGCAGCAGCACGGCATGGTCGCCCTCGATGACACCGGCACGCCCGTGCACGACGCCCTGCTCTGGAACGATGTTCGCAGTGCCCCGCAGGCCAGAGCGCTCACCGAGCAGTACGGTGCCTCGATGTGGGCCGATGAGGTCGGCGTCGTGCCGGTCGCGTCGTTCACCATCACGAAGCTGGCCTGGATGCACGAGAACCGGCCCGAGCTCGCCGCCCGCGTCGAACAGGTGCTGCTGCCGCACGACTGGCTCACCTGGAACATTCTCGGCCGGCCCGTTGAGGCCACGACTGATCGCAGCGACGCCTCCGGCACCGGATACTTCTCGGTGCACAGCAACGAGTACCGCCTCGATCTGCTCGAGTCCGCCCTCGGCCGCGCAGCCAGTGTGCCGCGGGTGCTCGGCCCGTCGGAGCGGGCCGGGGTCACCAGCGGCGGCGTCATCGTCTCGGCCGGCGCCGGCGACAACGCCTCAGCCGCACTCGGCCTCGGGGCCGAAGAAGGCGACGTGATCGTGTCTATCGGCACGAGCGGCACCGTGTTCGCCAGCACCGCTGCCCAGATAGCGGATGCCTCCGGCTCGGTCGCCGGGTTCGCCGACGCCGTAGGCGGTCAGCTTCCCCTGCTCGCCACCATCAATGGCGCCCGCACGCTCGTGGCCACGGCCGGCATGCTCGACGTGAACATCGAACGCTTCGGCGCGCTCGCTCTGAGCGCCCCGATCGACGCCGACGGTCTGCTCATGCTGCCCTACCTCGACGGCGAACGCACCCCGAACCTGCCGGATGCCACCGGCTCGCTGACCGGCATGCAACGGGGCAATATGCGCCCCGAAAACCTGGCCCAGGCATCCGTTTTGGGACTGGTCTGCAGCCTCGCCGACGCACTCGACTCGCTGCGCAGCCAGGGCGTGCCCGTGCGCCAGGTCATTCTGATCGGCGGCGGCTCACAATCGCCTGCCGTGCAGAAGATCGCAGCGGATGTCTTCGGCGTGCCGGTCCTTCTGCCAGCCCCCGGCGAATACGTGGCTCTCGGCGCCGCCCGGCAGGCCGCCTGGGCCCTTGACGGCGAGTTTCCCGAGTGGAAGCGCGAGATCGCGACCGAACTCACGCCCTCAGCCGCCCGGGACTGGGCCGTCGACGTGCGCGCCCGCTACGCCGAGCAGCGCGGCTTGATCTACGGGGTTTGACACTAGGGGTACCCGATGAACCAGAGCAGCCAGATCGCGACGGGCTGCAGGGCGATCGAGCCCACGAGCAGGCCGCGACGCAGCGGCTTCGACCGGGCGATCATTGGGTCGCCGAGCAGCGGTGCCAGCGGCAGCAGCAGACGAAACAGGCTCTGCTGCGGCAGGAACACGGCCACGAGGTAGAGCGCGTAGCTCGCCGCATACGCGATGACGTCCGGCCGAAGCGGATGCAGCGCCCGCCGCGACAACCACCACCCGAACCCGGCCACGAGCAGCAGAACCAGCACGATGCCTGCCACGCCGAGGTAACGGCCGGCCATCAGGAACCACGGCGTGAGCGGCACGAACGACGTCCGGCCCACAAAGCCGGTCCACCACGACAACTCCGTGGCGAGATAGGCATCGTGCACGCCCGTGACGGCGCCGGCCACGAGCGGCCAGGCCAGCCCGGCCGCGGCAATGCTCAGCCCGGCGGCCACGATCGCCCAGCGCTCGCGCCAGGGGAAGAGCTCGCGTTCCCGCCAGCGCAGCAGCAGCATGAAAGCGAGGGCCAGCGACAGCGCGAGCACGCCCGGTCGGGTGAACGCGGCCACCGCGGCGAGCGGAATCATCAGCAGGTAGCGCCGCTCCATCATCGCCCAGAGGCTCGCGAACACCAGGAACAGAAACAGGCTCTCGGCGTAGGCCACCTGCAGAATGAACGACAGCGGCCCGAAACAGAACAGGGCCACCGCCCACAGCGCCGAATGGCTCCCGACTCGCGGTTCCAGCAGGCGGTGAAGCGCGAGCACGGCCAGGGCGCCGAACAGGGTCGCCACGAGCACGCCGGCCACGTAGAAGTCGAGGCCGGTCAGCTGCGCCAGACCGCGAGACAGCCAGGGAAACACCGGCAGAAACGCCCAGGCGTTTGGCTCGACGTGTCCGGCGGCATCCGTCGGCAGCTCGGTCGGATACCCGCGCAGCGCAATTTGTCGGTAGAACGAGCTGTCCCACGACCCTGAGAAGGTGAAGAAGTTAGGGTCGCGCCGGTAGCTCGCGAAGGTCCAGCCAGCCCGCGAGGCGACGGCGAACAGCGTGCCGAGCAGCGCCGTCGTGACGAGCCGCGACAGACCCCAGATCAGCAGCACGAGTCCCCACGGCGGCAGTCGGCCGAGGCGGGTGCGGAGCGCGCGCAGCCGCTCTGCCCCACCCCCGATCGTCATCGGTCCAGACTAGCTGTCAGCAGCAGCGTCCCTGCGGGTTCTTGTCCTGCCGGTCCGTCTGGTCGCGCCAGAATTCGCGCTCGGTCATGAGCGGATGCGGCGCGCGGCCTGCGCCCGCGGCATCCGTTTCGCATTCACTCGCGTGGTGCGCCACATACTTCTCGTAGGCGTCCTCGCCGAGAATCCCCTTAAGGAACCAGACCACGCCGCGGGCGCCCTTGCGGACGCCCGCCAGAACGGTCATCAGTGACCCTTGACCTTGATTTTTTTCTCCACCGGAAGGGCATCCCACTCGGCCTGTAGTACCTTTTCGGGCGGGGTCATGATGAACCCGGCCGGCGCGAAGATTTGCGACTGCACGGCATCGTCTTCACTCGTGGCACTGGAGTTCTTGCGGTAGGCGTTCCAGGTGGCCTGAATCGCAGTGAGGATCACGATGATCGCGAGCACGACGAAGACGATCGAGAGAACGCCCTGCACCATCGTGTTGCGCACGACAGCCTCCATGGCGAGAACGTTCGGGGCGGTGCCGAAGCTCGTCTCGCCAGCGGCGAGGGCATCGGAGAACGCGCGGTTCTGCGCGAAGTAGCCGATGGCTGGGGTAGTCGAGAAGATCTTCAGAAACGACGCTGAAATCGTGACGACAGCGGCGAAACCGAGCGGCAGTGCAACGACCCAGAGGTACTTAAACAGGCCCCGCTTGGCGACGATGGCCATGCACACGGCCAGGGCGATCGCCGCGAGCAGCTGGTTGGCGATGCCGAACAGCGGGAACAGCGTGTTGATGCCGCCGAGCGGATCCGTCACTCCCATGAGGAGCACGGCTCCCCAGGCGGCGACCATGATGGCCGTGGCGGCCCAGGCTCCGGGGCGCCAGGAAGTGTTCTTGAACTTCGGGAAGAAGTTACCGAGGCTGTCCTGCAGCATGAAACGGGCGACGCGGGTGCCGGCATCCACTGCGGTGAGAATGAACAGGGCTTCGAACATGATGGCGAAGTGGTACCAGAAGCTCATCATCGACGCGCCGCCGACGAGCTGCTGCATGATGTGGGACAGGCCGACGGCGAGCGTCGGGGCGCCGCCGGTACGGGAGACGATCGACTCTTCGCCGACGTTGGTGGCCATGTCGGTCAGCATGCTCGGTGTGAGGTTGACGCCGGTCAGACCGAGGCTGTTCACGAAAGCGACCGCGCCCTGCACGGTGCCGCCGGTGAGAGCGGGCGAGGCGTTCATGGCGAAGTAGATTCCGCGGTCGATCGACAGCGCGGCGACCAGGGCCATGATTGCCACGAGCGATTCCATGAGCATGCCGCCGTAGCCGATGAACCGGGTCTGGCGTTCCTTCTGAATGAGTTTGGGCGTCGTGCCAGAGGCGATCAGCGCGTGGAACCCAGAGAGGGCGCCGCAGGCGATCGTCACAAACAGGAACGGAAAGAGGGTTCCGGCAACCACGGGGCCGGTGCCGCTCGTGGCGAAGTCACTCACGGCCGGCACGCTGATCTCGGGGCGGATAATGACGATCGCGACGGCGAGCATGCCGATCGTGCCGATCTTCATGAACGTCGAGAGGTAGTCGCGCGGGGCCAGCAGCAGCCAGACCGGCAGAATAGCGGCGATGAAGCCGTAGATGATGATGCCCCAGGCGATGGTGACCTTATCGAGGAGCAGGTAGGTCTGGCCGAAATCGGTGCCGGCCACCATGCCGCCGCCGACGATGGCGGCGATCAGCAGTACGAAGCCGATGATGGAGATCTCGGTGATCTTGCCCGGGCGGAAGAAGCGCAGATAGCAGCCCATGAACAGGGCGATCGGGATGGTCATGCCCACCGAGAACACGCCCCACGGGCTTTCGGCGAGAGCATTGGTGACGACGAGAGCGAGGATGGCGACGATGATGACCATGATCACGAGGGTCGCGATGAGGGCAGCGGTGCCGCCGATCACGCCGAGTTCGTCGCGGGCCATCTGGCCGAGAGAGCGACCGCCGCGGCGCATAGAGAAGTGCAGAATCAGGTAGTCCTGCACCGCGCCGGCGAGTACGACGCCGACGATGATCCAGATGGTTCCGGGCAAGTAGCCCATTTGTGCGGCCAGTACGGGGCCGACGAGGGGGCCGGCGCCGGCGATGGCAGCGAAGTGGTGACCGAACAGGACGCGGCGATCGGTGGCGGCGAAGTCCTTGCCATCGGCCTTGTACTCGGCCGGGGTGGCCCGGCGGTCATCGGGGCGAATGATGTGCTTCTCGATGAACTTCGAGTAGAAGCGGTAGCCAATGAGATAGGTGCAGATCGCGGCGAACACGAACCAGATGGCGTTGACGGTTTCACCGCGCACGACGGCGAGCATGACCCAGCTGAGGCCACCGAGCAGTGAAATAGCCGACCAGATGATGATTTTGAGAGGCGTCCACTGACGATCGTGGGCGTCAAGCTCCTCGGGATCCAGGGCGACCGCGAGGTCGTGCGGAATTCGTTTCAGAGCGGTCGATTCTTCGGTCGTGCTGGACGAAGCGCCCATTTCTCCTCCTTGAGCCAAGGCAAATTCTGTGAATCTGCCTACTAACGTTACATCCGCGCGAGAAAGGCTCCGAACCAGAGCGGGAACTCGGGTCGGATCGAGCGCGTAAAATGGGTAACCGGGCACTCGCCCGCATTCTGCGCCTTCGACCATTGGAGCCACCGTGGCGACGCCCACTCATCTTGATTCCGTCATCGCCCTCGCCCGCCACCGCGGTTTTGTTTTTCAGGCCGGTGAGATTTACGGCGGTTCCCGCTCGGCCTGGGACTACGGGCCCCTCGGCGTCGAGCTCAAGGAGAACATCAAGAAGCAGTGGTGGCGTTCGATGGTCACCAGCCGCGACGACGTCGTCGGCCTCGACTCGAGCGTGATTTTGCCTCGCCAGGTCTGGGAAGCATCCGGTCACGTCGAGGTTTTCAGCGACCCGCTGATCGAGTGCACCAGCTGCCACAAGCGTTTTCGCGCCGACCACCTCGAAGAGCAGTATGAGGAGAAGAAGGGCCGCCCGCCCGAAAACGGACTCGATGACATCGCCTGCCCCAACTGCGGCAACCGTCACATCTGGACCGAGCCGCGCGCCTTCTCCGGACTGCTCAAGACCTACCTCGGCCCGGTCGATGACGAGGCCGGCATGCACTACCTGCGCCCCGAAACGGCGCAGGGCATCTTCGTGAACTTCGCCAACGTGCTGCAGGCGTCGCGCTTGAAGCCTCCGTTCGGCATCGGCCAGATCGGCAAGAGCTTTCGCAACGAGATCACCCCCGGAAACTTCATCTTTCGCACCCGCGAGTTCGAGCAGATGGAGATGGAATTCTTCGTAGAACCCGGCACTGACGAGACCTGGCACCAGTACTGGATCGACACCCGCATGAAGTGGTACACCGACCTCGGCATCAACCCCGAGAACCTGCGCCTGTTCGAGCACCCGGCAGAGAAGCTCTCGCACTACTCCAAGCGCACCGTCGATATCGAGTACCGTTTCGGCTTCACCGGCACCGAATTCGGTGAGCTCGAGGGCGTGGCGAACCGTGGTGACTTCGACCTGTCAACGCACGCTAAGGCGTCCGGTAAAGACCTCTCGTACTTCGACCAGACTAAGAACGAGCGCTGGACGCCCTGGGTGATCGAGCCCGCCGCCGGCCTGACCCGCTCGCTGATGGCCTTCCTGGTTGACGCCTACGTCGAAGAAGAGGTTCCGAATAATAAGGGCGGCGTCGACAAGCGCACCGTACTCAAGCTCGACCCACGCCTGTCGCCGGTGAAGGCCGCCATTCTGCCGCTGTCGCGCAACGAGAAGCTGTCGCCGATGGCCCGCGAGCTTGCCTCGAACCTGCGCCAGCTCTGGAACGTGGATTTCGACGACGCCGGAGCCATCGGTCGTCGCTACCGTCGTCAGGACGAGATCGGCACGCCGTACTGCATCACGGTCGACTTCGACTCGCTCGACGACCAGGCGGTGACTGTGCGCGACCGCGACACCATGGCGCAGGAGCGCGTTCCGCTCGCCGAGCTCGAGGCCTACCTGGCCGTGCGCCTCCGCGGCGCGTAGCGTGTGAACGGATGGTGGTGGCCGAGTCGGCCGCCACCATCCGCTGGTCGAGACCGCCATGGCCCAACGCCAGCCGGCCTCGAAAGCGGATGCACCGGCATCCGTCGTGCAGACTGAGACCATGAAAGCGGTCTATTTCGAAGAGTTCGGTGTTCTTCCGATGCTGCGCGAAGTGCCGGAGCCGCGTTTGAGTGCGGCCGGCGTGATCGTGCGGGTGGAGGCCACGGGCCTTTGCCGCAGCGACTGGCACGGCTGGCTCGGCCATGACGCCGACATCTCCCTGCCGCACGTTCCCGGGCACGAACTGGTCGGCGTGATCGATGAGGTCGGGCCGCTCGTGCGCCGGTTCCGAGCGGGCCAGCGGGTGACCGTGCCCTTCGTCTGCGCTTGCGGCGAGTGCCCGGAGTGCGACGCCGGAAACGGCCAGGTCTGCCGCAACCAGACCCAGCCCGGTTTCACTCACTGGGGCTCCTACGCCGAGCGGGTCGCGCTGCACCACGCCGACGTGAACCTCATCGCGATTCCGGACGACCTCGACGCCGGCGCCGCAGCGCTGCTCGGCTGCCGGTTCGCCACCTCGTATCGCGGGCTCGTGCACCAAGCCCGCCTCCAGGCGGGCGAAACTCTCGTGGTCGTCGGCTGTGGCGGAGTGGGCCTGAGCGCGATCATGATTGGGCAGGCGCTGGGAGCCACGGTGATCGCCGTCGACATCAGTGCCGATGCGCTCGACGCGGCGACTCGGGCCGGTGCGGCCCACGTGGTCAACTCGACCGGGCTCTTCGATGCCGAGGTGGTCGCACGCATTCGGGCGCTTACCGTGGACGGCGCGCAGGTGAGTCTCGAGGCGCTTGGCCGGGAGAATACCGTGGCTATCAGCATCCGCTCGCTGGCTACTCGCGGGCGGCACGTGCAGATCGGCCTGCTGGCCGACGACCCGCGGATGCCGCTGGGCACGGTGATCGCGCGGGAACTGACCGTGCTCGGCAGCCACGGAATGCCGGCCCACGACTACCCGGCGCTGCTCGACCTCGTACTGAGCGGCCGACTGCGCCCCGCGGACCTGATCAGCCGCCGCATTTCCCTGGCCGAAGCACCGGCGGCCCTCGCTGCCATGTCCACGCCCGGCGCGCCGGCCGGCGTCACGCTAGTCGAGGTTGCCCGCCCCTGACCGTCGCGCGCTGCCACCTTCGGCCCCTTGAACCGGGGAGGTCAGCTAGGAAGCTATGGAGCCGGCGGCATCCGCTGTACCGGCGACGGGCAGTGTGACGTCGATGCCGAACAGGGCGTCGAGGCCGGTCAGGTAGGCGTCTTGCTCGCCGGCGCGGGCCAGGTCGCGGGCGCGCACCATGGGGGTGTGCAGCAGCACGCCGGCCAAGTGACGCAGGGCCGACTCGGTGGCCTCACTCGAGTCGCCGCGGCTGCGAGCCCGGGCGATCTCGGCGTCGCGCAGCTCGAACACGTAGCTGCGCAGGGCGACGACGGCCGGGGTGAGGCTCTGTTCTTCGGCAACATCGGAGAACTTGCGGGCCGCCTTGCCGACGATTTCGCGGGCCTCGGTCGTGGCGTTGAGCTCTTCGAGCGGGGCGTGGATGCTGATGGTCTCGAGGTCGAGAAGCTCGACGCCGGGAACCAGGGTGACATCGGGGGCGACGTTGCGGGGCAGGCCGAGGTCGATGATGAGCTGCGGCGGTGCTTCGGGTCCTGAGTCGGCCGGGCACAGCCGGGCGGGAGCGTCGGCGGTGGCGCCAGCAATGGCGAACGGGTCCGTGCCGATCTCGGCACGACCACGGGCGATCAGGGCGGCATCGATCACGTGGTCGTCGCGCAGAGTGCAGGTGACGACGACGTCGGCACGGGCCACCTCGGCGGCGAAATCCTCGGCGGGTACGGCGTCAATGTCGTGCGAGGTGGCGAATCCGACGGCCCGGCCAGAGGGCGAGTACACGCGCACGTTCTCGGCTCCGCGGTCACGCAGGGCGGCCAGCGAGGCGCCGGCATAGCGTCCGGTGCCGACCAAAAGCACGCGAGCGCTGGACCAGTCGCTGACCCGGCTTTCGGCCAGCTCGAGGGCGAGGCGCACGATCGAGCGGCCGGCCGATCCGATGCCGGTGCGGTTCTTCACGCCGCGCGAGGTCTGCGAGGCCCGCTGAAACAGACGCTCGAGCTCGGGGCTCGTGGTGCCGTCGGCGCGAGCCTGCTCGAGCGCGCGGCGCACTTGGCCGGCGATTTCGACCTCGCCGACGACGACGGATTCGAGCCCGCTGGTCACCGCGAACAGGTGCTCGGCCACGCCATTGCCGTGCACGAGGGTGAGATTGTCGCGCAGAACGTCGATATCGAGGCCGCTCGAGGCGCTCACGGCCTCAATCGCGGCGTAGACGGCGGGCAGCGGCGACACGCCGTAGGGCTCATCCAGGTCGAGGTAGGCCTCGAAGCGGTTGCAGGTCGCGACGACGACGGCACCGCTGAGTGGCCCATGCTGCTCAACCATGCGGGTGGCCGAAGAGCCCCCGCCCACAGACAATTTCTCCAGCACATCGAAGGTGGAGTTTTTGTGGCTGGCGGAAAGAAGAATGAGCACTAGCCGATTCTACGACTTCTTGCTGTACGCTTCCGTCGCGCGCCGTCAGGGATATTTGAGAGAATGGGTGTGATGATCCTCGACGCGCAGCATCCACTCTCCTCCGGCCTCACCGCCGACTCCCGCCTGATCCAGGCCTACCAGGGCACCCGGCCCGCCGTGACCCCGGTGTGGTTCATGCGCCAGGCCGGGCGATCGCTGCCCGAATACCGCGAATTGCGGGTCGGAACGCGCATGCTCGACGTGTGCCTCGACCCCGAACTGGCGAGTGAGATCTCGCTGCAGCCGGTGCGCCGCCACAACGTCGACGCGGCAATCTTCTTCAGCGACATCGTCGTTCCCCTGAAGCTCGTCGGGGTCGACGTGTCGATCGTGGCCGGCAAGGGTCCCGTTCTCGGCAAGGCCGTGCGCACCAGAGCGGATGTCGACGAACTCACCTCCCTCGACCCCGCCACTCTGGAGGAGGCCCTCGCGCCGATTCGGGGCGCCGTGGCCCTGGCGGTCTCGCAGCTCGGGTCGACCCCGCTGATCGGCTTCGCCGGTGCCCCGTTCACCCTCGCCGCCTACCTGGTCGAGGGCGGTCCCTCCAAAGACCACATCCACGCACGAACCCTGATGCACTCCGAGCCTGAGGCCTGGGCAAAGCTCATGGCCTGGACCGCCGATGTCACCGGCCGGTTCCTGCGTGCCCAGGTGGTCGCCGGCGCGAGCGCGGCCCAACTGTTCGACTCGTGGGCCGGAGCGCTCTCGCTGGCCGACTATGCGGCATCCGTTGCTCCAGCCTCGGCTGCGGCGATCGCCCACGTGCGCGATCTCACCTACACGGTGCCCGGCGCCGACGACGTCTCGGTTGATCGCAACGTGCCGATCGTGCACTTCGGCGTCGGCACCGGCGAACTACTGAAAGAGATGCACAACATCGGAGCCGACGTCGTTGGCGTTGACTACCGCGTACCGCTCGACGAGGCCAACCGCCGGCTCGGCGGCGCGGTTCCGGTGCAGGGCAACGTCGACCCGGCCCTGCTCGCAGCTCCCTGGCCGGTGCTCGAAGCGCACGTGCGCGACGTACTCGAACGCGGCCGCAGCGCACCCTCCCACGTACTCAACCTCGGCCACGGCGTTCCGCCCGACACCGACCCCGACGTGCTGACCCGCCTGGTCAGCCTCGTGCACGACGTGAGCGCGGCCGAGTAGGAGCAACAGAATGATCGACGTTCTCGTGATCGGCGGGGGAGTAGCCGGTCTGGTGGCCGCCCGTGAATGCGCTCAGGTTGGTCTGGCCGTCACCATCATCGAGGCAACGGATGCCGTCGGCGGCCCGGTCGCCGGCCACGTTCTCGACGGGCTCAGTCTTGACAGCGGAGCCGAGAGCTTCGCCGTGCGCGGCGGAACCGTCGCCGCTTTCGTCGAGGACCTCGGCCTCACCGACCAAATCGTCGCCCCCAACGTGGCCGGCGCCTGGCTGCACCTGCCCGCGCTCGACTCCGGCTCGCTGTCCCGCGCCCGCGCCCGCGCCCGCGCAAAGAAGGTCGCCGCCGGAACCGCCCTGCAACGCCCGTCAGCGGATGCCTCGGTGAGCGTTCCGCTCCCCAAGGCCGGCGTTCTCGGAATTCCCGGTTCCCCACTCGCCGACGACGTGCGCCGCGTGATCGGCTGGAAGGGGTCGCTCCGCGCCTACCTCGACCGGCTCATGCCGGTGCTCACCATCGGCCGGGAGCACAGCCTCGGCGACCTCGTGAAAAAGCGCATGGGCGCGCGAGTACTCGACCGCCTGGTCGAACCGGTTGCCTCCGGCGTCTACACGACGAGCGCCGTCGACCTCGAAATCGACGTCGTCGCCCCCGGACTCAACCGCGCCCTCACCACCGCCGGCTCGCTCTCCGGCGCCGTCTCAGCCCTGCGGTCCGGCGCGCCCGCCGGCTCCAACGTCGGCGGGCTGCTCGGCGGCATGGCCAGCCTGCCCGCAGCCATCGTGACCGCCCTCGAGCGCCACAACGTGAGCATCCTCACCGGCACGACGGCCGAAACCCTGGCTCGCTCCGGTACCGACGATGCGCCGACCTGGTCCGTCACCGTCACGCGCCCCGCGGATGCCGCGCCCGCCGACCCGGCTGACCCGATCGACTCAGCTGACCCCGCCGACGTCGGCACCACGACCCAGACCATCACCGCCCGCTACGTCATCATCGCGACTCAGGGAGCCCAGGCGCTGCGACTGGTCAATCCGCTCGGCGCCCGGTTCGATGCGCTCGCCGAACTCGACTGGCCGGCCCCGACCGCGGTGACCCTCACCTCGCTCGTGCTCGATGCGCCCGCCCTCGACGCTCACCCGCGCGGCACCGGCGTGCTCGTCTCGATCGACGCCCCCGATGTCACCGCGAAGGCGCTCACGCACGTCACCGCAAAGTGGGCCTGGGTCGCCGACGCGGCCGGCCCCGGCCGGCATGTCGTGCGGCTGTCCTATGGCCGGGCGGGTCACCCCAACCCGACCGATGACCTCAGCGATGTTGAACTGCAGGCGCTCGCCCTGCACGATGCTGCCACCCTGCTCGGTGTGCCGCTTCCGGCCGGCTGCGTGCGCGCCTTCGCCCGCACCGAGTGGCGTGACGCGCTGTCACCGGCCACTCTCGGTGCGCCCGAACGCGCCCAGCTGGTGCACGAGGCCGTGGCCGCGACGCCCGCACTGGAGATCACCGGTGCTTGGCTGGCCGGAACCGGCCTCGCCTCGGTCATCCCGCACGCCCTCGAGGCCGGCGACCGCATTCGGCACGCCGCCCTCGGCCTGACCATCACCGCCCCTGACCTCTAGCGGACGCCGAAACTGTGCACTTCCTGTATTGATACGAGCGCGGTGTGACATACCCGGGCGCACCCGAGACCGAAACGGCGAACCGGGTTACTCTGGGGAGACCTTACGAAAGTGGAGACTCAATGCGCGGAAAGCTTCTGTTCATCACGGGCGGACTCGTCGGCTACGTGCTCGGTGCACGCGCCGGCCGCAAACGCTACGACCAGATCGCCGCCGCTGCCAATGATCTCTGGAACGCCAAACCTGTGCAGCGCCGGGTGACCGAGGTGCGCGATGCCGCCCTCGATCTGGTTGGAGACGTTCCCTCCACCCTGTATAAGGCCGGCAAGAAAGCGGTCAACCAGGCGGTCGCGAAGAAAAAGCAGGCTTCCACCCCCGCCGTGACCACCCCAGCCGCCAAGGCGAGCACGACCACGAGTCGAACGGCCGCCGCAAAGCCGAAGCCGAAAGCGACCCCTAAAGCCAAGCCCGTCGAAGACGATTCCGACGCGCAGTAAGCCCGACGGTAACTCGTAGAATTCTCAGACACCCGAAACACCGACACCCGAACCTAGGGAAGGCAATCCGTGACTAGCAGTGGATTCAACCCGAAGAGCAAACGCCCGTTGCTCGCCCTGATCGGGGAGCTGCCCGGCCAGATCAGTGCCCTCGTCAAAGCCGAACTGGATGCCTTCAAGGCCGAGTTCGCCACGAAGGCCAAGAACTTCGGGGTTGGTGCTGCCCTCTTCATCGTGGCCGGAGCCATCCTCTTTTTTGCACTCGGAGTGTTCGTCGCCCTCGCGGTGATCGCGCTGGCTCTGGTGTTGCCGCTCTGGCTGGCCACCCTCATCGTGGCGGTGGCGCTCGTGCTGCTCGCCGTCATCCTCGTGCTCATCGGTGTCAATCGGGTGAAGGCAGCCACGAAACCAGACCCCGAGGGCGTGCACGCGAGCATCCGCCTGGACGCAGATGCATTCAAGGGAGTTGGCGAATATGACACCAAATAGCGGCACGCAAACCGAGAAGCACGGCATCGGCGATCTTCGTGCCGAAGCGCGGCACGCGCGGGCCGAACTCGCCTCGACGCTCGACGCGATCGAGTACAAGTTCAACTTGCCCAAACAGCTGCGCATCAAACGGCGTCAGCTCTCCCACGCCCTGCGCCAGCTCGGCGAAGACAGTCCGGCCGCTCTCGTGGGCATTGCCGTCGGAGCGGCGACCGTCGTGGGCGTTATCGTCTGGTTCGGAGCCTCAGCGGTGGCCAAGAACCGCTAGTTCCCACCAGGCCCGCTCGGTCGGTTCACAGGAACCGGTGGGCTCATTTTGGTGCCGGGCGCAATACAGAGCAAACTAGAGCCATGACTCACCCGGCTGCCGGAGAGGCAGTACCCAGCGTTCAGCCCACCACCCCCACCGATTCCGAGGTACCCGCGGCTTCGCCGCAAGGCTTCACCCTCTTTACCGTTCTGCGAAAAGATCCGCACAATCCCGACGACCTCGACGGCCGCGATGTACCGCACGCCGTGAACGAGCTCGACGATGTGCTGGCCCTGATCGAAGCCGAGGGCGTCACCGTGCGCGGCTTCTACGATGTCTCCGGCCTCAAGGCCGACGCTGACGTCATGATCTGGACCCATGCGCCCGAGGCTGAAACCCTGCAATGGGCCAACCGCGAACTGCGCCGCAGCCGCCTGCTCAAGAGCCTGCTGCCCACCTGGAATGCCATGGGCGTGCACCGCGACGCCGAATTCAACAAGAGCCACGTGCCCGGCTTTCTGCGCGGCATCGAGCCGAAGGCCTGGCTCACCATCTATCCCTTCGTGCGCAGCTTCGAGTGGTACCTGCTTCCCGAGGAAGACCGCAGTCGCATGCTTGCCGACCACGGCCGCAAGGGTGCCGCCTACCGCGGAGCCATCGCCAACACTGTCTCGGCCTTCGCCCTCGGCGACTACGAATGGCTGCTGCCGATCGAGAGCGACGAACTCACCGAGCTCGTCGACCTGATGCGCGGCCTGCGCGACACTGAAGCCCGCCGCCACGTGCGGGAGGAGATCCCGTTCTTCACCGGACGCCGAATCTCGACCGCAGAGCTCGTCGAGGTGCTGCAGTAATGGCACAGTACGACGCCGTCCTGCTGGCCGGTTTCGGCGGACCCGAAGGGCAGGACGACGTTATCCCATTCCTCCGCAACGTGACCGGAGGCCGCGGCATCCCCGAGGAACGCCTCGAAGAGGTCGCCACGCACTATCGCCACTTCGGCGGCATCAGCCCGATCAACGACCAGAACCGCGTGCTCAAGGCGGCACTGCAGGTGGAGCTCGACCGGCGCGGCATCGACCTGCCCGTGATCTGGGGCAACCGCAACTGGGCGCCGTACTTGAAAGACACGATCAGTGAGGCGCACGAGGCCGGCCAGAATCGCCTGCTCGCCATCGCGACCAGTGCGTACAGTTCCTACAGCGGATGCCGCCAGTACCGTGAAGACTTCGCCGCCGCGCTGACCGACAAGGGCCTGAACGACACGGTGCACATCGACAAGATCCGCCAGTTCTTCGACCACCCTGGTTTCGTGACCCCGTTCATCACCGGCGTGACCCAGGGACTGGCTGACGTCGTGGCAGCTGTCCCCGGCATAAACGTCGACACCGAGGTCGAGATCCTGTTCTCGACCCACTCCATCCCGATGACCGATGCGAACAAGAGTGGCCCGCCCGAGCGCGGCTTCAGCGAGGGCGGTGCCTACGAGGCCCAGCACCGCGCCGTTGCCCAGGTCGTCATGGACTCCCTCGTGGAACCGGACGATTCCTCGGTGCCGCTCAAGACGCAGTGGCAGCTTGTCTACCAGTCCCGCAGCGGCCCGCCCAGCATGCCGTGGCTCGAACCCGACATCAACGACGCGATCGCCCTGCTGCCGGCCCGCGGCATCCGTGCCGTCATCATCGTGCCGCTCGGTTTCGTGAGCGACCACATGGAAGTTATGTGGGACCTCGATAACGAGGCGATGGAGACGAGCGAGAAGTTCGGCATCACGGCGGTGCGTGTGCCGACCCCCGGTGTGTCGCCCGACTTCGTCAGCGGCCTCGTCGACCTGATCGAGGAACGCCTGAACGACACCCCGGTGGAAGACCGCCCGGCCGAGACCACTCTCGGACCCTGGTACGACGTTTGTCGCCCCGGTTGCTGTGAGAACGTGCGCCTCGGCTTCAAGCCGGCCGTCGCCGGAATGGCGCCATGACCGTGATCCGCGTGGGCACCCGCGCGAGCGCCCTGGCGCTCGCGCAGACCCAGACCATCGTCAACCGCATCGCGGCTTCGGCCGGTGTCGAGGTCGAAATCGTGCGCGTCACCACGCACGGCGACACCTCGACCGAGCCGCTCTCGAGCCTCGGCGGCACCGGCGTGTTCGCGAGCGCTCTGCGCGAAGCCCTGCTGAACGATGAGTGCGACGTCATCGTGCACTCGTTCAAGGATCTCCCGACCGTGCCCCACCCGGGCCTCGTTATCGGCGCAACCCCCAAGAGAGCGGATGCCCGCGACGTGCTCTGCGCGCGCGCCGGCTTCACCCTGGACACCCTTCCCGAGGGCGCCCGTGTGGGAACGGGCTCGCCGCGCCGGGTAGCCCAACTGCTGGAGCGTCGCCCCGACCTCACGATCGTGGACATTCGCGGCAACATCGACACGCGCCTCGGCCGCGTCGCCGAGGGCGACCTCGACGCCGTCGTGCTCGCCGCCGCCGGCCTCGGACGTCTCGGTCGGCTCGATTCGCTCGCGCCCGAATTTCTCGACCTGTCGGCCTGGCCGACCGCTCCGGGCCAGGGTGCGCTCGCCATCGAGGTGTGCGCCGGCAGATCGGAACGCCTGCTCGGCGTTGCGCTCGCCGCCATGAACCACGCCTCCACTCAGGCGACGACCACCGCCGAGCGCACGGTTCTGGCCCGCCTCGAAGCCGGCTGCGCAGCACCGATCGGCGCGACCGCGGTCGTCGACGATGGGCTCCTCTTCCTCACCGCCACCGTGTACAGCCCTGACGGTTCCCGGAAGGTCACCAGCTCGCACGCGGCGACCCCCGATTCGCACTCCGCCCTCCATCTCACCGAAGCCGCGCTCGACGTGGCCGAACGAGTATCCATAGATCTTCTGGCCGGTGGCGCGGCCGAGTTCTCTCCCCTGAAAGTGACTGAGTGACCCACGTGACCAATCGAATGACCAAGCCTCTCGCGGGCTGGCGAGTTCTCGTTCCGCGCGGCGGACCCTGGGGAGACCAGGTGGCAGCAAATCTGCGGGCCAAGGGTGCGCATCCGATCGTCGCCCCCATGATCAACTTCGCCGCGACCGACGACGCCCCAGCCCTCGACGCGGCGCTGACCCGCCTCGCCGCCGGCGATTTCGACTGGATGACCATCACGAGCGCCACGACCGTCGACGTTCTGTCGTCGCACCGTGCGATCATCGCACCGGGAACACGCGTCGCCGCGGTCGGCGAGACTACAGCGGCCGCGCTCATCGCGGCCGGATACCACGTGGACATCGTCCCCTCCGAAGACAACTCCGCCCGCGGTCTGCTCGAGGAATGGGAGACCGCTACGGCCGGGGTCATCCCGTTACGCGTGCTGACCCTGCGCAGCGAGATCGCCAAGCCGCTGCTCTCCGAGGGGCTGCGCCGCGTCGGCCACGACGTGCAATCAGTCGTCGCCTACCGCACCATCGGTGTTCCGGTCAGCGACCAGGTCGTCGCCGATGTGAAAGCGGGCCTCGTGCACGCCGTTCTCGTGACGAGCGGCAGCGTCGCACGCCAGGTGCGCGAGCAGTTTGGCGACATTCCTGAACGCACACTCGTAGCCTGCATCGGTCCGCAGACGGCGAAGGACTCGCGGGCCCTGGGACTGCGCGTCGACGTTGTCGCCTCCGAACGCAGTGCCGAGTCGCTGATCGAAGCACTCGTCGACGCGGCGCTCGCGGGAGCCGCCCCGGCGGCCTGACCGAGCAGGTAACGAGCGGATAACGAAACGTACAGCCTGGCGGCGTAAGGTACAGGGGTGACCAACCCCGTTATTCGCCCCCGACGCCTGCGCACCAGCCCCGCGCTTCGTCGCCTGGCCAGTGAAATTCGTGTCCACCCGGCGGAGCTCGTTCTCCCTATGTTCGTGCGCGAAGGCGATGAGCAACGCCCGATCAGCTCGATGCCCAGCGTCGTGCAGCACAGCATCGATAGCGCCCGACGCGCTGTGGTGCAGGCAGCCGAGGCCGGCGTGGGCGGTGTCATGCTGTTCGGCGTGCCCGAAGTGCGGGATGCGATTGGTACCGGCGCGACCGACCCTAAGGGAATCCTCAACCTCGCCACCCGCGCACTGGTCGACGAGATCGGTGACGCGCTCGTCGTGCAGACCGACCTGTGTCTCGACGAATTCACCGATCACGGTCACTGCGGCGTGCTCGCGGCCGACGGCCACGTCGACAACGATGCCACCCTCGAGCGTTACCGCGACATGGCGCTGGCTCAGGCCGCGGCGGGTTCCGCCCTGCTCGGTCTCTCGGGAATGATGGACGGTCAGGTCGCCGCCGTGCGGGGAACCCTCGACCTCAACGGCTTCGAAGACACCGCCGTGCTCGCCTATTCGGCCAAGTACGCCTCCGCCTTCTACGGCCCGTTCCGCGAAGCCGTCGCCTCCACCCTGGTCGGCGACCGCCGCACCTACCAACTTGACCCGGCCAACCGGCGCGAGGGTGTGCGTGAGGCCCAGCTCGACATCGACGAAGGCGCCGACATCGTCATGGTCAAGCCGGCCGGCAGCTACCTCGACGTGCTCGCCGAAGTTGCCGCCATGAGCAATATTCCGGTTTGGGCATATCAAGTTTCCGGCGAATACGCCATGATAGAGGCCGCTGCCGCTCAGGGCTGGATCGACCGCCGCCGCGCCGTCGAAGAGTCGGTCCTCAGCATCCGCCGGGCCGGAGCCGACGCCGTACTTACCTATTGGGCCGTTGAACTGGCCACCTGGCTCAAGGAGGAGCGAGCATGACCAACACGATGTCGACACCCGTGGAGCACGCACCCACCCACAATGACGAACTGTTCGACCGCGCCCGCCGAGTGATTCCCGGCGGGGTCAACTCGCCGGTACGCGCCTTCGGCTCGGTCGGCGGCACCCCGCTCTTCCTGGTGAAGGCGGCCGGCGCCTACGTCACCGACTCCGACGGCCGCGAGTACGTCGACCTGGTCAATTCGTGGGGACCGGCGATTCTCGGCCACGCGCACCCCGAGGTCATCAAGGCCGTTCAGGATGCCGCCGCCCTCGGGCTTTCGTTCGGCGCTTCAACGCCGGCCGAGACTGAACTGGCCGAGCTCGTCGCTGAGCGGGTCGGCGCGGTCGAAAAGCTGCGTCTGGTCTCCACCGGCACTGAAGCCACCATGACCGCCATTCGCCTGGCCCGTGGGTTTACCGGTCGTGACCTGCTGATCAAGTTCGCCGGTCACTATCACGGCCACTCCGACGGCCTGCTCGCCCAGGCCGGCTCCGGCCTCGCCACGCTGGCTCTGCCCGGCTCGGCCGGCGTCACCGCCGCCACGGCGGCACAGACTCTCGTGCTGCCGTACAACGACCTCGACGCCGTGCGGGCTGCGTTCGAGGCACATCCCGGTCGAATCGCCGCCATCATCACCGAAGCCGCCGCCGCCAACATGGGTGTCGTCGCCCCGGATGCCGGGTTCAACGCCGCGCTGTCCGGGATCGCGCACTCCAACGGCGCCCTGCTCATCCTCGACGAGGTACTCACCGGCTTTCGCGTCAGTCGCTCCGGTTTCTGGGGCCTGGAGACCAGCAGCCTCGAGTCGGCCGGGGAAGAGTTCTACACGCCCGACCTGCTCGCCTTCGGCAAGATCATCGGCGGCGGACTGCCCGTCGCAGCCCTCGGTGGCCGAGCCGACGTGATGGACTTTCTCGCACCGACCGGCCCGGTCTACCAGGCCGGAACCCTCTCCGGTAACCCGGTCGCGGTCGCGGCCGGCATCGCAACGCTCAATCTGCTCGACGAGAGCGTGTACGACCGGCTCAACGCGACCGCCATCATCCTCTCGGAGGCTGTGTCAGCGTCCCTCGCGGCCGAGGGCGTCGCACACCGGGTGCAGCGGGCCGGCAATCTGTTCAGCTTCGTGTTCGGCGAGGAGGCGCAGGGCTCAGCCCCGCGCACCTACGCCGACGTGCAGCGCCAGGAGGCGTTTCGCTACGCACCGTTCTTCCACGCCATGCTCGACGGCGGTGTTTCGTTGCCGCCGAGCGTGTTCGAGGCCTGGTTCGTCTCGGACGCCCACGACCAGAGCGCCATCGGTCGCATTTTCGAGGCACTTCCCGCTGCGGCCAAGGCGGCGGCCGCCGCTACGCCCCAGGGTTGATCTGCAATTAACCAGACGGATGAGCGTGGCTGGCCACGCTCATCCGCTCGTGTTGGAGAGATCCTGCGTTGGCACGTCACGGCTTTTGTTCGCGTCAGACAACAGGTTTTCGGTCGAAACCGGGCAGACTGGAACAATGGCTTCCCTGAGCGTGCATTCCGACCGGCTCGAGATCCACCTGACGCGCGCGGAAAGAACCCTCGCGCTTAGACGTGAGTCGATCGTGGTGCAGCGAGAGAACATCCGCTCGGTGATCATCACCGAGGATCCGTGGATCTGGCTGCGCGGGATTCGCGCTCTTGGCTCGATCGTTCCGCTCGTCGTGGCCGCCGGAACCTGGAAGTTTCACGGCGGCAAGGACTTTGTCTCGATCAAGCGTCACCGCCCGGCCGTGGTGATCGACCTGGTCAACGAAGAATTCGCCCGCGTCATCCTCACCAGCCAGCACGCGGCCGATTTCGTCGACTCGCTCAAGTTGCCGGCCTAATTCCGGCAGCTGACGTTACGGCTACGGCTGCGTCACCGCGATCGCGGAGAGATCGTCAAAAGAAACCGTCATCGGTGTCGTCGCCGACCCGCTGATATAGGCGGACAACCCAATCGAGCCGGCCTGCTGCAGGGCGGCTGTTGCGTCTGTGCGGCTGAGCGGCCAGGTCGTGGGCTCCATGGTGCCCGCCGCCCACACTTTGGCCCGAATCGTCGTCGGCGCCGTACCGAAAACTTGCAACCGCACGTGCAACTGATCGTTGGTGGCGTAGCTCAGCCCGGCGATAGTGTTCGCTTGCAGGGTGGTGCCGCCGCGCATGAGCTGCAGCTGCACGGCGCCGGTCGCGAGAACTTTGACCCGCGCCCGATAGTCGTCGGTGCCGACGCGCCGGCCGATCAGTGACACGTAGGTGCCGGCTCCCGTCGTCGCCTGTTGCAGTGACGTGGTGACGGTTAGATCGGTGCTCTCCGAGGAGACGCCAGCCAGATAGCCGTTCGCCGATCCTCCGGCGGCCACACGCAGGTTAGCGGCGCCAGCGGTCACCGAATAGTTGCTGACTGTGCCGGTCGTGGTCCAGGCGCCGCCGATATCGGCCGAGCCGAGTCCTCGGCTGAAGTCGCGAGTGAAGGCATCCGCTGCGATGCCGGCGGGCACCGGTGGCGGCACTGAGACCGTGACCGAACGCGTGGTCGTGTCGGTGGCGCCGTCATTGTCCGTGACGGTCAAACTGATCGAGTAGGTTCCGGCAGCGGCATAGGAATGCTGCGCGGTCTGGCCGGCGCTGGTGGCGTCGTCACCCCAAGACCAGGCGAATCCGGTGATGGTCCCGTCGGAATCTGCCGAAAGCGAGGCATCCGCTGAAACCGCAAGCTGGTCGGTGGCCACGGTAAATGCGGCGGTCGGCGCCGCGTTCTGCGGTACGGGCGTGGCGGTGCCGAGCGAATAGTGTTGCGCGATCACGGTGCCGCTGAGCGGACGCGGATAGACGGCGACATCGTCGATGGTGCCGACGAACCACGGGCTCGACGAGTTCCACGTGTTGTCGCCGCCGATGCGCCAATATCCGGGGTACCCCTGGGCACCCGATTGCGGATTCGTACCGACGAGGGTGCCATCAACATAAAGCGCCATCCCAGCAGTGGACTGCTGGGCGAGCACGTAGTGCGGCGCTCCATCGTTGTAGCTGGCGCCGGTCACGATGGTGTTGGTCTGCCCGGTCCAGGTGCCAAAGACCAGGCGACCGTCGTCTTGCAGGTAGACGTGTCGATCATAGTTGTCCGATAATCCGGTCGAAGCGCTTCCGAAGCCGATGATCTTTCCACCCTGAGTTGTCGTCGTGCTGAACCAGGCCTCGAGCGCATAGCTGTCGGGAGCATCAATCCGGGTGTCACTGCTGACGATCCCGCCGCTAAACGAAGCGGCCGTGTTGCTCGTGCCGTTGACCAGTCCGTCAGTGCCGAGCCTGACCGAGCCCGAGTAGGTTCCAGGCTGATTCGAAGCCGATGAGTCGATTGCTTTCGTTCCACTCGACTCACCCAGACGCCAGTACAAGTCAGGTTCAGCGTTGTAGACGGCCGCGCCGTAGGCGTCGGTTGGAGCGGATGCGACGGGGCTCGTTCGGCCGGAGGCCACGAAGTGCGCCACGATCTGGTTCTGCGTGAGGGGAGTGGAGTACACGGCGACCTGGGCAATGTCGGCGGCAATGAACGCGCTCGTGGGCTGGCCCGGCCAGCCATTGAGACTGTCCCCGCCAATGCGCCAGAAACCCTGGTAGTCCTGCCCCGACGTGACGCTGGCACGTTGCGCAACCTTCTTGCCGTCAATCGACAGCGACATGCCGGAGTTGCTCAAACTGGCCACGATGTGATGCCACTGGCCATCGTTGTAGGAGGCAGGCGACGTGATCGTCTGCGCCCCGCCCGGGTAGACACCGAACCAGACACGACCGCCCGTGTCCATGTACACGTGCCGGTCATAACCGGTGCTCTGGCCGGTAGCGCTGTTGCCGAACCCGATGATCTTGCCGCCCTGTGTGCTGTCGGTTTTCACCCAGGTCTCGACGCTGAACGAATTCGAGGGGCTCTGGGCGTTGTTGGTCGAGGCGAATCCGGTCTCCGTGCCGTCGAAGCGGCTCGCCGGGGTGGCCGTGCCCTCGATTGGGCCGGGAACACCGGGGCTGACTCCGGCGTTTCGGGTCAGGTCGGCGCCGCCGGTCCAGTCGAAGGCCGTGGCACCGGATGCCTCATTCAGCGGCCAATACGATCGGGGCGAGTCCGCAAGGATGTCCGCAGAATAGTCGCTGAGGCTGCCGGAGGCGATGGTGACGCTGGCCGTGCCGCCGGTTTGCATATTACCGAACGGGTCGGTGACCCGAATTCGATAGGAGTAACTCTGCCCCGGCGTGAGCCCGGTGTCGGAGTACGAGAGCGTCGGTCGATTCCAGTCGGAGGAGAGTCCCTGAATGCTGGTGACGGCGACACCATCCCGCAGTACTTCATAGGTGAGTTTCTCGTTGTCGCGATCGTAGGCTGACTTCCAGCTCAGACGTGCTGTTCCGCTCACGAACGAGGCGACCGATGGCACGAATGCCGAGGGGGCGAAGGCGGCGTTGGCGACACGCGGTCCTTCCTTATTCGGGGCGATGGTGGGCACGGCGAACCGGGCCAGGCCCTGTTGGCGTTTGTTGTTCACGGTCGTGAATTCGCCGCCGTAGAGCAGGTACTGGGCATTGGCTGTCACCTGCCACGGACCCTGGCCTTGCCCGGTGAAGGTGCCGGTGTTGATGTCGGGATAAAACGCCAGCAGGTTAGGCCGAGGGGTGCCCTCGAAGTTGTAGTAGCCGTGCTTGTCGGCCGTGATGGCGCCGCCGACATCCATGCTGAAGGCCAGGGTACGGTGGTAGGTCCACGGCTCGGATTGCTCGAAGCCGCCAATGTTGCCGCAGTAATGCGCGTGCTCGGTCGTGTACACCTTGTCGCCGGCCGGCACAGCAGAGTAGGTGTCGCCGTGGCAGTCTTCGACCCAGATCAGACTGCCATCGTCCCAGCTGGCACGGAATGTTCCCTCGAGATTGCCGCCGCTGCCGAAGACGTAGCCGGTGCCGAACACGCCGTCGGCCGATCCGGTCAGGCTCAGGATGGCGGCCTGGCTGCCACCGTTACGAATCAGATTGTTGATCTTCCACGGCAGGGAAGCGCCGGTTATGGAATCGGTTGCGGCCATCCCGTATCCGGGGTTGGAGCTGCCGTTATAGGTCGTGAATGAGCCGCCGATGACGACCTTGCTTCCGTCGGGAGAGGCGACGAGGGCATTGATGTTGCCACCGGCCGGCGTGCCCGACCAGGATTGCAGGGCGCCGGTGGCGCCATTGAACGCCGCCATCCTCGCGCGGGGCTGACCGCCTGCCGACGTGAACGAGCCGCCCGCGTAGACGCTGTTGCCCGCAAAGGTGAGCGCTTTGACGCCCGCGTTGATAACCGGTGCCCAGCCGGGAATGAGCGTGCCGCTCGTCGTGTCGAACGCGGCTATGCGAGACCGGCTGGAGCCACCCACGCTCGTGAAAGCGCCTGCGGCGAACAGCCGCGACCCGTCGGTAGATACGGTCAGGGCGCGGACAGCGCCGTTGACGTTGGGGTTGAAGGATGCGACCAGAACGCCGGTGGTGAGGTTGTAGGCCAGCAGGTTGTTGCGTATGACCTCGTTCACGCCGGCGGCGGAACCGGCTGGTCGTGAGCGGGTGAACTCGCCCCCGACATAGACGGTGTCGCCCACAATGAGTTGGGTCCAGACGACCCCGTTGATTTGCGCAGTGGGGAGCGAGTCCGCCGATACCGTCACGGGGGATGTCGCATCCGCAGGGAGGCTGTCGGCGCTCGCTGTCAGTGGCCCCGCGAGCACCCCGGAAACGAGTGCGGCAGTTGCAACCACGGCCAGGAACCGATTTTGGGCAGAAAATAGCTCACTCACCAGAGGTGCCTCACTTTGACTGTATTCGCAGCCGCAGGGTCGCCACCGCACAGATCGGAGCTTAGTGAGGGATTCTCAGGGCAGTAACTCCCCCAAGCGGGGGGTGGAATGGTCGCTGAATTAGGGGGTTTCGCTAGGTGACGTCTTTCTTCCAGCTCACGGAACGGCCGATCACGGTCGAGACCACGGCGTAACCGACCAGCTACGCGAACAAGAACAGCACGAAGCCGATCAGCGGAAGCGTGCCCTGAATCAATGCCGCGCGAGCATAGCGAGCACCATCGATGCGGTCGTGAACAACGCGAGCGCGAGGCCCGCTTCGGGGAGGCCGCCGAAGTGCAAGCCGAGGCCCACGACAGCGCCGATGCCCAGGAACAGGTTGTAGAAGCCCTGGTTGTACGCCATCGGTTTGATGGCGGGTCGGGGCGGGGGCAGTGGCAGGACAGCGTCGTAGCGGTCGAACGGGTCATTTTCGAATCGGGAGGAGCACGGGACGGCGGCTAGAACGGTTGCGCGTCAGGGTCGCAAGTGTTCCATGGGTTGGGCACGGGTGGTGCTGGAATGGTCGGCGGGGGTGGTGCTGGCGCGGTGTGTTGGAGGTGGGGGCTGATGCGTGTGGCGGGGTCGGTGGCGTAGTGTTTGC